>NZ_JBCECK010000052.1:0-34374 GCF_039207105.1 Mucilaginibacter sp. | reverse complement strand
GTCTACATATTTCTCAAATTCAGCATTATCTTCCCTTACACGTACATCGGGTTTAAACTTAAGCCATAATGGATAGCCGCCAAAATCCCACTCCGCGCAATAATAAGGGCCGACACGAACAATGGCGTACATGCCCAATTCTTTCACCAAGCTTAAAAAGGCATTCAAATCATAATCACCTGTAAAATCAAATTTCCCTTCTTGCGGTTCGTGGATATTCCAAAAGGTGTATATTTCTACACAATTAAAACCTGCACGCTTTAAGCGTAACAATCTATCATTCCAAAGCTGACGCGGTACTCTGGTATATTCTAAACCGGCAGATGCCAAAAAAGTACGTTTACCATTGATCAAAAAGCCCTTTTTATCAAAATCAATAAAAGGTTTGGCCACGTTATGCGCCGGTAACATATGATCGTTAATGGCCTGGCCATAACTGCTACCACAATAAAGTGCAAACAGTATAATTACAACTAAAATGCGCCTCATTATTATTGTTGGCTATAGGTTTGTTCAATTACGGTATGATACTTCGCAAATAATTCTTTCGCCTTCTCTACCGGATTACCATTAACAGTATTCGAGTACGCATTGTCATGTTTATTTACCCATTGCCATTCCCAGTCTTTAACCTGTTTATCAAAAGCGTGGTCATCAAAGCTGGCTCCAGTAGCAAGTGATTTATTTAGTTGGCTAAAGTACATAGCCCAGCGTGGTTTGTAATAGCCCTTAATTAAACCAGCCCACTGGCGGTTGGAGTACTCACGTAAGCCACTTTCTTTATCACCCCAAAGGGTAACCAAGTCACGGGCATTAAATTCATAAAGGTTCTTTTCTTTTTCTGTAATACCATTAGCCCGGGCCTCGTTGATCCATTTACCTAACAAAAAGTCTTTTCTGGTGCTTAACAAAGCATCCATATCATCCATCAACTGTAAAAACTGAGTGCTGTACTGTTCAAAACCAGCCTTGTCTTTACTTAAGTAAGCAGCGGCCATTTTTTGTTGCAGCGGATTAGCATAATTAGCCAAGACTTGCCGGGTAACATCAACTATATCATATTGGAAACCATCACTCTGTTTCAGACTGTCTGATGACTGGATAAAGAGCTCCCACGCTTTAACCAATTCAGCAGGATCATAATCTAGTTTGGTTAATACCCTATCAATACTTTTTTTCATAGTGGGCCGGGCTACAATAATAGATTCCTGTCCACCCTCGGTTAAACCACCGGAATAAACGGTATTCAGGAGGATATGCCATGCATCATTTATTTGGCTATTGTCTTGGCCATAACGCCTTTGCGCATAATTCACAAGCCATTTATCGACATCAATCGGGGTATCAGTCCACACATTTTCAAGCATTAAGGCAAAGAGTGCCGGATTTTGCTCAATACCTTCAGGAGTAACACCTATGCCACGCATATTTTTTGATTCGGGATCATGCAGCGCTATAGCAGGATCCGCGGCTACGTGACGCATACGGCCAAATAGGCTGATGTTTCCGCCAAAGTTTTGCAGCATGCTCCATATCCACGGTTTACCGTAGTAAGCCTCGGTACGGTTCCAAACCGGATGTGCATCGCTGTATAAATCCAATACGATCATTTGCTCATTGGGCACAGCATTTAATAATGCCTTAATTTGCTGGGGCTGCCAGAATTTATTGTTATAGTGAAACATCCAGCCCTGCATTACCCAAATAGCTTTTGGATCAGCAGCAGCCATAGAATTAAACACTTTTTTGCTCATGCCATCCAGATAGGTGGAATCATTGGTTGGCGGTACGTTCTCGTTAAAGGTATCGGCAGAGTATAGATGGTCTGTGCCAAACTCTTTGGTTTGGGCTTCTATATATTTTTTACCGATGGTTTCAAACATCGGGTCGTCAGGGTCAAGTATATATACATCGGGAAATCCGGCATCCCAGTTGGTTCTTTTAACCTTAGCACCGGGGAATTTATCTTTAAATGAAGGTGGCACGTGCCCTGTAAATGAAGACAATACAGGTTTCATCCCAAATGAACGTTCGCGCTCTAATATTTTCTTTTGAAGTTCTTTATGAGTATCCATCCAATGCTGTGGCAGCGGGCCACCCCAGGCATCAATATTTCCCATCCAGAACCAGGCAAAATAGGCCGGGCCGCTAAAAAACTCATTGAGTTGATTATCGGTAAAGCCCATGCTTTTATATACGTTTTGCCAAACAGATTCTTCTCCGGTAATGGCCAAAGGCATATTAATACCGTTTAGTGCCATCCAGTCAATTTCTTTTTGCCAGCGGTCCCAATCCCACCAGGCCATTGAATAATTGTAAGTACAATAGTTTAAATAATAACGATATTGATATGGTGTTACCTTATGAACCAAACCATTAACCATTGGCAAGGTAGCCGGTAATTTAAGATTGGTACCGTTCCAAGCAATATCACAAAAACAATAGTTTTTAAGATAATAATTTAACGCGGATGCGATGGATAGTCCATTATTACCACGCAAAATTATTTTGCCATTCTTACTATCAAGTTCAAAAACATCTTTACCATTTTGCTGCGGAATTGCTTCAATTATAAACCAACTGCTTTTACCTGGTATAACCCTTTCAATAAAAGCCGAGGAAGCCTTCTGATCTACCTGGGCGTTGGCTTTGACCCCGAATAACAAAACAATAAGTATAAGTAAGCAATTTTTCATTTATCGAACTATGAATTAATATAGAAAAATGGTAACAGATGAAAAGTATAAACAGCCAGCAAGTGGAAAGAAGTATTTATTTCTTTACAGTTTGCCGGCTGTTATTTATTATCAATTAAAAGTTGGGATTTTGTTTTAAAACACCTTTACTCTTATCAATCTCTACCTGTGGGATTGGGTAATAGTAATGTTTAGGGCGAACAAAAACGACATTTTTATTCTTGTCGATCGGAGCCTTTGATACAGGAGAGTTATAAATAGCAGCTATATCAACTATTTTATCTTTATCCCAGCGCATTAAGTCCTGATGACGTTCACCTTCACCGGCTAATTCCACACGACGCTCATGAATAAGTTCCTTCATGCCTGCACCCGAAACAGGTTTCAATGCCGCTGAAGCGCGGTGCCTAACCTGATTGATCAAAGCATCCCCTGCTCCTGCTCCCTGGGTACGAATCAAAGCTTCGGCAACCAACAGGTAAATATCTGCCGAACGCATTAATGGCACAGCAAATGTATGGTCAACACCTCCACCAGCATTTGCTGAGTTAAACACAGCATATTTGCGAAATGCAAAACCTGTTGCTGATAAATCTGATGTAAAAGTTGTTAATCCATTTCCATCACCAATATCTATTTTATCACCAACGCTTAAAAGGGTAGCTTGTTTACGGGGATCATTGGGTTCAAATTCATCAGAAAGTCCTTGTAATGGCTGGCTAAAACCATAACCACCCCACGGACGTGGAATGTAGTACACGGTAAAGTCATTCTGAATAACGTTTTGTATAGCCTGTATAGACAATAGTATTTCCTTGCTATTTTCATTAGCGCGGGTAAAATTATCCTGATAATTATCAGCTAACGCATAATTAGAATTAGATACTACTTGTTGACCTGTTGCAATAGCCTCCGGAAATTTTTCCCAGTACATATATAACTTTGTCAATAAACCAAGTGCTGTACCCTTACTTACACGCCCCCTGTCTGCAGGGCCATAACTCTCAGGAAGCAGGCTTACAGCTTGTTTTAAGTCAGACTCAATTTGTTTACGCACATCCTCAATAGACGACTTAGGTACGTTGAAATTTTGTTTGGTGAAATCCTCTTCGGTAATGATAGGTACATCGCCGTATATCACCATTAAACGCCAGTAACCAAAAGCCCTGAAAAAATAAGCCTCGCCCATGCTCCGGTTTTTTATAGCCGGATCAATGGCGGTAATTTTAGGAATATTTAAAATACAGTTGGTAGAACGGTTAACGGTTTCATACTTCCATTTCCAGCTGTAATTAACCTGCGCGTTTGAGGCATCATAGGTTAAATTTTCAATAGCCTCATCTTCACTATGGTCACCGGAGCGCCAATAATCATCAGATGCTACATCAAAAGTAGTTTCGGCATGAGCTATATAATCTTCTCCTTCCAGCAGACTATATATACCTGTTATTGAATTTATCGCGTCGGCTTGATTCCTGAAATAATTATCGGTATTGTAAACACCTTGCTGTTTCAAATCAAGGTCTTTTTTACAGCCAGCGGTAAATACCATTGCCAAAGCTGCTATGTATAATATATTTTTCGATTTCATGAGGTTACAATTTTGCTGTTATACCAAATGTTATAGTACGTACTGATGGGTATTGGGCCACATCAACCCCTCTTTGTCTGTTGCCATCAGTATAACCAAGCTCAGGTGTATAACCTTTATAGTTGGTTATTATAAACACGTTTTGGCCAGATGCATATAAACGCACACTACTCAAAGTAGCTTTTTTAGCCCAGGCTGCTGGTAAAGTATAACCTAAGGTTACATTTTTAAGGCTGAAGTAATTCCCGCTTTCAACAAAAAGATCTGAAGTACGGTAGTTATCATTCGCGCGATCTAAGGTCATTCTTGGAATGGTATTGCTTGTACCCGGCCCAGTCCACCGGCCAAGGTCTTCGGCATATAAATTAAACGGATAAGTTGGGTCAATACCCTGCATCCTGTCAGCATTATATAAACTTACTCCAAATACACTAGTAAAATTGGCCGCTAAATCAAACCCCTTGTATGATACACTTCCTTGTAAACCGGCTGTAACATTAGGATTTGGATTACCAAGATTTGTACGGTCATTACCATCTATTAAACCATTACCGTCCAAATCTCTGAAACGAACGTCGCCAGGTTTGATGCTTCCTTTACGTGGATCATTTTTTAAAGCCGGATCATTGTCAATATCGGCTTGAGTTTGGTATAGACCATTGGTTTTCCATCCGTAGAATGAAGCAATAGGTTGTCCCTGGTAAGTACGTGAAATTTCCTGGCTTGAACGGCCGTAAACTACAGAACCAATAAATGTTCCGGCACCATTCAGTTGTGTAACTTTATTTTTAATAAATGAAGCGTTTGCCCCAACCGTGAACTTAACTTTATTGCCACCCTGATAATTCACCTCAGCTTCAACACCTTTGTTGTTCATGGTGCCGATATTTTGATCGGGAATTGTCACAAAACCTGTTGTACCTACTACCGGAGGAGGTATCAACATATCTTTAGTGTTTTTATTAAAGTATGTAATGGTTGTATTTAATTGATTATTTAAAAATCCTGCCTCTAAACTTACGTTAGCCATAGATGCTCTTTCCCAGGTAATACCAGGATTGGCTATCCTGGTAATGGCAGAGCCACTTGCACCATTACCACCAAATGCATAACCACCATTTCCATAAGTATTGTTTATACTAATGATGCTTACGTATTGAAAGGGATCAACATTCTGGTTACCCAATTCTCCCCAGCCACCAGTAAGTTTCAGGTTACTGATCCAACTGATATTTTTTATAAACTCTTCATTTGAAAGTCTCCATCCTAATGAAAAAGCTGGAAAATACCCCCATTTGTTTCCGGCTGCAAACTTTGATGAACCATCCGCACGGAAGGTAACCGTAGCCAGGAATCTGCCATCATAATCATAAAACGCACGTCCAAAACCTGATTCAAGTGAATACAGATCAGGTATTATATTAGAGTTAAACTGCTGGCTTCCGTTATTAAGATAGCGCTGGTCAAAAGAAGTATCATCAAAACCTGTACGGGATGCGTTAAAACCATACTCTTTAAAATTTTGGTAAGAAAAGCCTCCTGTTAATGTTAAATGGTGCTTACCAAAAGTTTTATCGTATGTTAAGAATGATTCTAATAACTGTGAGGAAAGCTCTCCTTCAGTTTGTGTTAAAGTAGAAGTTGGGTTTTGCCTTGCCTGGTTTACATCGGCTATGCCAAAGTTATATGCACGGTTAATGGTGCCATCAAAGGCATAATTAACACGCAATTTTAATTCTTTTATAAAGGTAATTTCGGCAAAAGCATTGGCTAATGCTCTGTATTTTTTATTGTACCTATCTGCCTCCTGGATAGTTGCATATGGACTATTCACGTCACCAAGCTGATTAGCTAAAGCTTTTGAAGTACCAAATGTGCCATCCGGGTTTATTAAAGGAATGGCTGGGTTAAAACGGAGAGCAGAAAAAATCAAGCCTGTTTGTGAACTAAAGTTATCAAAGCCGTTATTATCAGCATAGGTTAATTGTATGTTTTCACCTACTTTAAGCCAGGGTTTAACTTTATGCTCTGAATTGATGCGAATACTATACCGTTTAAAATCAGATTTATCAATAATTCCATCCTCGTTATAGATTGAGGTTGAAAAATAATAATTTGAAACATCGTTACCACCCTGGATATTGATATCACCGTTGGTTACATGGCCTGTTCCCATTATAGCTCTTTGCCAGTCTGTTCTTTGCGTAGCATAATATGGATTGTTCCACGGGGTATCAATAGCTATACCATCATTAGTGTAACGCTCTCTCTTAAGCTGATACAATTGAGGAGCAGTTAAAACATCAATGTATTTAGTGGTATTTGAAAAGCCTCTGTAAAAATTTACAGTAGTGTTTAGCTTTTGATTATAAGTGCCTTTTTTGGTAGTAACCAGTACTACACCATTTGCAGCACGTGTACCATAAATAGCACTTGCAGATGCATCCTTTAATATATCAACAGAAGCAATATCATTGGGGTTAATGTCGCTCAAAGCATCTGGGTTACTGGTTGGCACACCGTCAATTACCACAAGAGGATTTGCATCGTTAAGCGTACCAGTACCACGGATTCGGATACTTGGGGCTGCTCCGGGCGAACCATCATTACGAACAATATTTACACCACTTGCACGGCCATCTAATGCCTGAGCAGCGCTACTCACCGGCTGATTTTGTAAATCGGCGCCTTTAACACTGGCAACAGAACCGGTAAGATCAACCTTTTTACTAGTACCGTAACCCACAACAACTACTTCGCTTAAAGCCGAAGGAAGAGCCTCCATAGTGATGGTTAAACTTTTATTACCTGATATTGGTACTATTTTTTTTGCAAAACCAATATAGGTTAATTCCAATACACCATTGTCTGGAGCATTGATGCTAAAATTACCGTTAACATCAGTAGTAATACCCACGTTTGTACCTTGCAGTTTAACACTTACGCCTATAAGAGGTTCGCCGGTTTTGTCAACAACTTTACCTTTGATGATCGCTTGCCTACTGGCTTCGTCCGGGTTTGAGATAATAACAACATTGTCATCAGCCAGCTTATAGGCCAGCTTGTTGTCAATAAGGGTATTCAATATTTGATCAATCGTTGCATCTTTTACATTTAGATCAACCTTACCCAGTTTTTTGATAGACGAGTAATTGTAAAAGAATCGATAATCACTTTGTTTTTGAATTTTGGTTAATATGCTGCTTACCTCGGTTTGTTTTACACTGAGTGTAAATTTTTGTTGTGAATACACTTTGGCCGAAACTTGCATGCATGTAACCAGAATTAATAGAAAAACTGCTTTCATCAGCAAAATAACTTTTAGACATACGGGGGCTCCCTGAAGCGGAAAAACCCTTCTTGTTTTTTTCATTACATTTGTTTTGAAAATTAATGGATAGAGTAAGTACTGTGTTGCTACGCCTTACTCTTGTTAAATAAATCCTATTTGTTTTTACGGGGAGGAGTGCCAGCTCTTCCCTTGTTTACATCGGATATTCAGGAATCTGATAAGTAATGTTTCAACGTCATACGCGGTTAATTTTAGGGGTTAGTAATTAGTTTTGTTTGTCAGTTTTTGACAGGTAAATATTTTTTCCTTCCATTCTAAACCTGAACGGAGTTGTTTGTTCAATAATTTGCATAGCTTCCTGCAGTGGTTCTTTATCCAGTAAACCACTTATCTGCTCGGTTTTAAGCGCCTGATCTTCGAATATTACCTGCACATTATATTTACGCTCAATTTGTTTGGCTACATCTTCAAACAGCTCATTGGTAAATAATATCTTATTATCAATCCAGGCTGTTTCTTTTATCTCATCCGGCTTAACCTGAGCCAATGTCGTAACCTGGTATTCAATTTTGGATACATTACTTTTCGATTGAGAGCTGCTTTGCGATACATTGTTTGCTACCATCAACTTTTCATTTGGCAGCAGGATTATTGTTTTTTCCGGATTATTATTCAGTTCAACCTGTACTTTACCTTTAAGTAAAGTGGTTTCTATAGTTTTATCGTCGCTGTAGGCTTTAACATTAAATACTGTTCCGAGTACCTTAATAATTAACTTATTAGTATGTACAAGAAAAGGCTTTCTGGCATTTTTAGTTACCTCAAAAAAGCCTTCGCCAATCAAACTTACATCTCTCGTATTTTTTGAAAATTGTTCAGGATATGTAAATGTGCTCCCGGCATTAAGCTTTACTTTAGTACCATCGGGCATAATCAGTTGCCGCGTTGTGCCATAAGGCACTTGAACTTGATGCATCACTGTAGCCGAGGATTGGTCAGATTGCTCATATCTCATCGTATAAAACAATCCACCGACTATACCTAACATTACTACAGCAGCAGCTACCCATCTCCAATTGAATAAGGATTTTACAGGAGCCTCATTCAAAAAAGCCTGAGCCTCATCTGTATTATTTATTTCATGCCAAAGATTTTCAAGTTTGGTATTGACATCTTTTTCGTTTAATATTCCAGTCGGCCTTGTATCGCCTTTTAAAGCATCGTTTACCTGATGTAGTTTTTTATGCTCCGGAGATTGATCTAAAAATGTTTCGAGTTCTGCTAATTCTTCAGCTGTAGCGATCTTGCCCATGCTTTTAGCCATTAACTCAATAAACCTGGATTTGCCCATAATAAAATATATACTAAGTAAAGACACACCTCTGTATGGTTTTTCCTAAAAGAAATAAAAAAAAATTCAGCTGTAAAAAAAGTGTGGTGACGGATTATTTGCTACCAAGCGAATCGTCAAGTTTTTTAATAGCAATGGCTAATTGTGCAAAAACTGTTTTGTTAGAAAGGCCAAGAATATCGGCCACCTCATTGCATGATAAATCATCCTCCTTTACCATTTTGTAAATCAACTTACATCTGGGCGGTAAGCTATTAACAGCTTTTAGTACCTTATTTTGCAGTTCTTTACTGATCAATAATTGAGCGGGATCAACAGATAAATGAAAGTAATAAGATTCTGTAAGTTGAAGTTCTTTGATTTTTTTTGATGATGCACTGCGTAAATGATTAAGACAGGCATTTTTTATAAGCACATACAGGTAAACCTGCAAATTTTTTATTGCATCAAGGTTATTACGCCCCAGCCATATTTTTATAAAAGCATCATTTACAATTTCCTGCGCCACCTCCCTATCCCCCAGAAACGAACATGCAAATGAATACAGTTTTGCTTCGTGCATACTGTATAACTCTTCAAATGCAGCCTCGTCCCCGTTAACCTGAATACGACGTATACGTTCCTGTGTATTCACAATGGAGGGCATTTTAAAACCTTGTTAAGTTAATCGTAATAGTTTTCAATAGGCAAAAATGTAAAATTATTACTACATATGGTATTCTTAATGTAGTATTCTGCGCCTATTGTTTAAAACCAGAACGTTTAATTTGTAGCTAAATCGTTAATATACAATATCAATATAGCACGATTTAACATCACCTTAATCGTCATTATCCTTACCGGCAAGTTTAGCCGGATAAGCTTTTTTACCTTTACCAGCAAACCACAGAATGCGATTCATCACATCATCATTGCCCCCATCAATATGATCATATTCCGGTTTTGAAGATAATTGGGCATAATGAAGTGCGGCTCCTTTAAGCGATGATAATTTGGGACTCAACCTATTTAAAGGTATGCGATTGGGTACACTTTGATAAACATAGTTTGATGGTTTATTAGCAAAACAATCAAACATAGGCAATGCGGTTGCATCAATGATATTCATTGGAGGGATACCCAATATTTGTTCAATAGACCGAACTATACATGTTTGGTTATAATTTTTTTTCACTGTTGCCTGTAGTCTGCTATAAGGACTAATTACAAAACCAGTGGTACGATAGGCCGAAACATGATCCCAACCGGCCTGCGAGTCATCCTCAGTAACAAATATTACTGTGTTTTTCCAAAAACGGCTTTTTGACAATGCTTCAACCATTCGGCCAAGTGCCAGATCGTTGTCCGCAACCATAGCTTCAGGAGTTGGGTAACCTGGGCGTGTACCTACGGTATGATCTGCAGAGAGTGCCATCACCATTAATTGAGGTAGCTGATCGCCTGGCTTTTTTTCATACTCTTTTAACTCATTTATAAATGCAGTGGCGCGCAATTGTTCGTTAATTTTATGCTCATCAGAACCTGGGTAATTTTGCGATAGCATAGGGCGAACCCGCGATATAGTGCTGGTATTCTTGAATTCAAATGGTTTACCGGAATTATAGTTATTGTAAATATCTGACCAACTCAATTTGTTATCGAAATGTACAGCGCAAGCCTCGCCATATATTCTTACCGTTTTACCATGATCTGCGGCGTTGTTCCATATAAAGCCATTACCGTCATAAACCAGTGCATCTTCCTGAACATGAGGGTAACTACGAAACCACGACCTGACACTTTTTTCAACGTAATCAGTTACCATAGCTGCATCTGTCCATTGGTGGCCTTCGGCAGAGCATTTTCCAGATACGTAGTAATTATCCAGCAATAAGAAATTTCGGGCTATGCTGTGTTCATTAGGTGTAACGCTATCGCCATAAATACATAAAGACTTTGCCCCGTTACCCTCTGGCATATCGCCCAAAACCTGATCATAAGTGCGGTTTTCCTTGATAATATAAAGCACATGATTAAATACCGATGGCTCACCAATACGTTCTGGTATTGGGCGCGCAGGTACATTTTTACGCGGCATTAATTGCGCAATCTGTTGCCTGAAACTTAAGTTAAGGTTTTGTACTTTTTTAGTGTATAGCTTTAAAAGTTCGTTATCAGGGATTGGAATAATAGAAACGGTAGCTCTTTGATGATGTGAATTATATACCGGTTGGCTTCCTTCAATCATACCATCTTCTGCCCCGGCTTTACCAATTTCTTTGCTGCTTACACGCGAACCTTCACCTTCCAGGTTAGTTACAAATAAGGTATTATCATCTACTGCTAAGCCGCCAGGATATGCCTCTGTTGGTATAAATCCTTTTATTTCATCTTTGCCCACACCGTTGGAAGCTGCTTTTGATCCAAGCTTAACCATTGCAACTGCATTATCCAAACCATTAGCTACATACAAAATTGTTCCCTGCTTATTAATAGCCAAAGCATTTGGAGTATCACCAATATAACTTCTTTTACCTGGATTTAATTTAACGTCGATATCATCAACCCTTTGCATAGAGTTTGTATTGAGAACTGATACCATATCGCTGTTTCCATTGGCAACATACACAAAAGCTTCATCAGGACTACTAATAATGGCATTAGGATGCAGGCCTACCTGTATTTCCTTTATAACGTCACCATTATTTAAACTCATTACCATAACGGTACCCATTGCTGTAGCGCCAGTTTTAGGGTCGATATACGTTTTTCCGTAAGGTACTCCGGCGGTTTCGCGATTAATTGTATCCACCGCATTTGGCCCTGCCCAATTAGTTAAAAATATCTTATTTTTAGCTATTACGATGCCATAAGGAGCAACACCTGTAGGCTTTGTCCAAACTGTTTTATTGGTTGACAGATCAATTTTGACCAATTGATTGTTTCCATTTAAAACCACATAAAGAAAATTAACTCCTGATTCTTTATTTATAGCCAGATCATTAGGCAAAGCTAATGGCGATTCTCCTTCAGCCTTAAAGCTAAATGTGTTTTTAATGCTAACAGTTTGACCATCCCAAACCGCTTGAAAAACATATGATTTTGAGTCTTTCCCTTTGCCAGCTGCAGCACTCCAATAAATCTGAGTTTGATTATCAGTTTTTAAAACCTTTAATCCTGAATAGGTGCTTGTTAGCCCACGGTACCTGGCATCTTGTTTATAAGTCCATCGGGTTACTACCCTACTCAATACGGTATCTATTAAGGTCACTCCAAACCGATCTTCAACAGCTATCAATTTACTATCCGGAATCTGTTTAACATCCATGCTGTGGTTTTCATCACCAGGATCACCAAACGATATAACGTTACCTACTGGATCTATTACCCTGTTATAAGGCATTAAAACAGGTAATATATTCCGATTTAGCGTACTATCATCATAAGCGCTATGCATATTGGCTTGCTCGTTGATAGCTGCTTGTTTATTGCTATTTACTGTATGGCATGCTGTAAAAGAGCCAAGAAATCCGGCTAAGAAAATATTTATAATAAATGCTTTGGTAGTCATTTTATTTACTTGTAGGCAGTAAAATTATAGTTATAAGATATACTCTAAGTTAAGAAATACTATACAACATAATTGTTACCAATTAGGCTGGCATAGACTCAAGCAAAAAGTAAAGTAAAACTTACTATAGATAGTTAACAACCATTAACCGCCATGCACGTGCTTGGTGAGCCTCCTTATCCCAAATATATAAAGAGGTATTTATTCCTTTCTGGGTCAACGAGCTGGCTAAAGCCTTATTATTTTCCAATAGCACATCTTCCTGGCCAATTGCTAAAACAATGTGCATTTCCTTTATCGCCTGTATTTTATTCTCATCCTGCAAATTGGCGATGTATTGTGATGGCATATTGAAATAAATATTCTCGTCCCAATAGCCTTCCAATAAATCATCGTAATGGCCTATTTTAATGGCAAGGTCATATCGGCCACTCATGCCAATCACCTTGTTAAATTCGGCAGGATGTTTTAAAGCTATATTTACAGCATGGTATGCACCCAGGCTACAACCGGCCACTATTTTATACGAGTCAGGATTTTTCTTATCCATAAAAGGTATAACCTCGTTCAAAATATACTGCTCATACTGAATATGGCGCTGTACTTTTACAGCCGGATGAAATCCTTTGCTATAAAAACTTTCACAATCAATGCTATCAACGCAGTAAACTTGTATATAGCCTTTTTCAATTTTATCACGCAAGGCTTCAATTACTCTCCAGTTCTCATAATCATAAAAACGCCCCATCCTTGCCGGAAAAAATAAAACAGTAGCACCAGCGGACCCAAATACCAGCATCTCCATATTTTTTTGAAGAACCGGGCTATACCACCGAATGTACTCTCTATTCATACTTATATATGCAATATGAGGCTATTTTATGATGTTTATATTAATTCTGCGTGAAAGTTTTCTGAAAGTTTAGCATGTATAACCTGTTTCCAAAGTGCATATCCTTTTAAATTTAAATGCAATCCATCAGGTTGAAAATAATCTTTTTCAGGATGACCATCCTTGTTAAGCATTTTATTATAAATATTAATAAACTTCCAGTTATTGTCCCATTTTATAATTTCATTTTCAATGATGTTATTTGTGTATTTAAGCGAATTGATCAGGTCCCAACGGGCAATGCTGGGCTTAATAGAAACATAATAACAAGGTATAGCCCCATAACGGGCAGCAATCAGTTGGGCTAAGCGTTCAAAAAAAATAAATATTTCTTCCGGATGCCTTCCATCGCCCAAGTCGTTATCGCCAGCATAGATCACAATTGATTTAGCATCATAGGGAGCAACTATTCGGTTAAAAAACCAACAGCACGCCGCAAGTGTGGAGCCTCCAAAACCCAGGTTAACAGGCTTAAAAAGTTTAAAATCCTCATACAGCGTATTCCACAGCCTTATTGTTGAGCTGCCATAAAACAACGTTGATGGCTGATCAATTGATTTTAATCTTTCTTTTTCAAGTCCTTTAACCTCTTCTTCGTACCAGTACATACACTATTTATAATAATTGTTAAATGTAAAAAATTACGGATAAAATCATCTATCCGATTTATTTTGAGTTATACAGATACGCTTCTATGTTAAGCTTGTATAACATTAATTAATCAAAACTTAATACCCATTTGGTATTTTTGGCTATATAATATGATAACACTAAATTCAATACAGCTAAAGCCGGTTTTCAAACTTAATCAGCCCGATGATTCTTATAAATTTCAGCCGCTTCCTGCTCCTTCCGGTAAATACCCCTACCACTTACCTATTGAAAAAATACTACCTGACATCAGTGACCAAAAGATTGTTTTTCATGCACTTGGTGATACCGGCAGTGTCCGGGATTCGGATACCATCGGTATAGTAGCTGCTGAAATGACCAGGCAATATAATGACCTTAAAGGCTCAGATCGTCCACAGTTTCTATATCACTTAGGTGATATCGTTTACAATCATGGTGAAGCTGAACGCTATGAACAACAGTTCTTATCGCCCTATAAGCAATATCCAGCCCCTATTTTCGCTATTGCCGGTAATCATGACAGTGATATTAACCCTGCAAATCCGGTTCCCTACAAAAGCCTTGATGCTTTTACCAAAGTGTTTTGCGATACCGTTTCGCGTCCTGTTAATTTAGGCGGAGAAACAGTCAAAATGAGCATGATTCAGCCCAATATTTACTGGACATTAAAAACTCCCCTATTCAATATTATAGGCCTTCACAGTAATGTGCCTAAATTTGGAGTTATAACTCCAGAACAACGTGACTGGTTTATTGAAGAGCTGAAAACAAATAACGAAGAACGTCCCGCAAAAGCCCTATTTGTATGCCTGCATCATGCTCCATATTCTGCAGATACAAACCACGGTTCCAGTTTACCCATGATCAATTTCCTGGAAGGAGTGTTTGAAGAAACATGTATCATACCCGATCTGGTTTTGAGCGGCCATGTTCATAATTACCAGCGTTTTAATAAGGAATATGATAACAAAAACTTAACTTACATAGTTGCCGGCGCCGGTGGTTTTGATGAGCTTCATGCTGTAGCTCAACCTAATGACGAACGTTTTACCATTGACAATAAACTATTTAATGATATTGAACTTGTAAAGTATTGCGATCATACACATGGCTTTTTAAATATCACGGTAGAAAAAGAAAGCAATGGTTTAATAATTACAGGTAATTACTATTCATTAAACAATAAACAACAAACTGACCGTATTGGGGAAACCACCTTAGCTGATCAGTTTGTTATTAATCTTAACTCATAGTTTTTTGTATAATAAACAGCTGTTGCTGTTAATTCCCTGTGGCATTGTTTACCCCGTTATTATTATTTATAGGGTTTAAACGGAAATACTTGTTTCCTGATTCAAAGTTCACTACATAATCAGATTTAAAATGTGTGCTTTTTAAATAATAATCGGTAGTGATAATTTGAGCACCGGAATTACATGCGGCCACAAAATCAGACTTATCATTAGCACGCGCCTGCTCAGTATCTGAATCGGCACGTGTTCTGATAATATAGCCCTTCTTGACCAACTCTTTTATTTGAGGATTTTTAGGATTATTCAATATCATCATGGCAGCTTCTGGCGTACCCGCTTCTGAATTGGTAAACAACACCCGGCCTTTTAATGAAGGATGACCCTGAATGTAAAGTGTGCGGTCTTCTTTTGTATTATCCATAACAAATATAAATTTGCCACGGGCGTTTTTTAAAGTTGGCCAGTTGTCGTGCAATACAGCGCTTTCCAGCGTAGCGTATTTTCCTCTAACCATGTCAGGAGTAATCAGACTGGTACCCAAACCTTCGCGAATATCCTGATCTAACTCATCAAGAGTTTGTGCGGTAAATTTTTCCGGGGCAGTGTACTTCGGATCTTTAGGTGTACCATCTTTAGGTTCCAATGTAATAAAGATGGGATTATGATCCGGATGTGCATCTGACCAGGTTTTCAATTGTTTTAAACCATCTTTAAAGGTTAAGCAATGACTGCGAAAATCAAGATCAATTATATGAAATACCTTAAAGCCAGGCTTTTTCATCTCGCCATTCGGATCAAACGGTGGTTGATCTTTTACCCAATCCAACCCTTTAGGGTGAGCATATTTTCCTCCTTTTGAGTCGGCATAAACATCAATTTCCAGGTTTAATAACCCCATATCAAGCTGATCTTTTAAAGCAATATGCTCGTAATCAATTTTTTCGGCTGCATCTGGGTTTTGTTTTTGAAACTCTTTAAATAACGCCGGATCTATAGCCTCTTTGTAACTATTATGTGAGCCTATTATTTGTATTTTATTCATAGGCAGGTTATCGTTACCATCGCTCCATTTATATACAGATAAACCAAGCACTAAACACGCACTTAAAAGAATTTTCATATTTATGATGTTATGTTAAAAAATCAAACTTTAAATTAACTAATAATGCCACCTATTTATCTAAAGATAGCGACGAAAATTTATTGTAGTTAATAATAATCTGCTTGGCTAAAACAATTTATTATGCTATTTAAACATTGTCACTGCCTTCCAGAAATCGCCCCAAAATTGACCCTCAGATATTCATTTTACATTAAATCACTGTTAAGGAATAACAACTTAAGGTAACTTTTCAGTTGCAAAAGGTTCATGTAATTAAATATGAATCAAACTAAAAATATAAGTATCAGTTTATTTTTAGTTTGGCATAAAGTTACTTTTTGATATACCCCGGATATAATTCTTTTAATATATTTGATTTATAACCCCTTAAATTAAAACACCTTACACTTTAGTAAAGATTCACCAATCAATTTTATCAAATTAATTTCAAACATTTTGGAAAGAATTTCGGAAACTGACCTTATTTTAAATGAAGATGGCAGCGTATACCATTTAAATTTACTTCCGGAAGATGTAAGCGACCTGGTTGTCCTTGTCGGTGACCCTGACCGCGTTGGCAGGGTTAGTCAATTTTTTGATCGCATTGAGTTAAAAAAAGGTAAACGGGAATTTATTACTCATACGGGTCATATAGGTGATAGGCGGCTTACTGTAATTTCAACTGGTATCGGTACCGATAATATTGACATTGTATTAAATGAGCTGGATGCTTTAATAAATATCAATCTAAGTACACGACTCCCCCACCCAAACCCTCGCAATATTGATATTATCCGCATTGGCACTTCTGGCGCATTACAACCAGAAATTCCTGTAGATAGTTTACTCATTTCCTCAGCTGCACTTGGTTTAGATGCATTGATGCACTATTACAAACGTACAGTCTCTGATAATGATGATAAGCTTTTAAAGGAGTTTTGTTCAGCAATACCCACACAATATCAAACAAAACCATATTTAGCTACCGCTAGCGAAAAGCTGCTTGCCAAATTCAGATATATGGCGCTATCAGGAATAACACTCACTGCTCCAGGGTTCTACTCACCACAAGGCAGGCAAGTACGGGGACTATCAACCATACCAGACTTACTTAACCTTCTTATAGCTTTTAAAAGTTCAGATGGCAAAGTATTAACCAATGTAGAAATGGAAACAGCCGGAATTTACGGCTTGGCTTCTGTCCTTGGCCATAATGCCCTATCTTTTAATATTATCCTTGCAAACCGGTCAACAAATAAATTTAGTACAAACCCAGTAGCCATAATGGATCACTTTATTGAGGCTATTTTAATTAAAATATGCTCTTAAAACTTGGATTGTTAAAACGCTACAAATTCTCTCTTTTAAAAAATTGTTGTAAGGTGTCAGGAGCTGTCATTAAAAAAGTTTGTATGCCTAATTTTTGTGCTGCAGCCAAGTGTTGTGGGCTGTCATCAATAAATAAAGTTTCAGCCGGATCAAGATTGTTTTCATTTAAAACCTGTTCAAAAATTTCAGGTTCGGGCTTACGTTTACCGGTTAGGTGAGAGTAGTATGTTTTTTCAAAAAGATGATCATTATCATCAAAACCAAATTCTGTTTTTAGATAATTCATGATATGATCATAGTGAATGGCGTTAATATTACTCAGCAAGAATGTACGGTATTTACTCCTTAAATTTAATAACAATTCATTGTTACCATCTTCAATTCCGAGCAACATACTGTTCCATGCCGCATTAATTTGATCATTTGTTAGTTCCGGATTGTTCGTTTTTTGCCTTATGTAGGCCCGAAATTCATCAGCAGTAACCTCTCCACGATCAAATTTATCAAAAACCTCATCCTGTTGCCGATGTCCAAAAAATTCTGCAGAGTTATTGATACCCAATTTATTCCATGCTTGCTGGGCCTTCAAAAAGTCGATACTGAAGATAACATTACCGTAGTCGAAGATGATATTTTTAATGTTTTTCATAAAAGCGTTTTGTAAATTGATGACAAATATGTAAAATTGCACCCGTTAAACAAACACAATTATCTGCGCCTATAGCTCAGTTGGTTAGAGTAGAAGACTCATAATCTTTTGGTCCCTGGTTCGAGCCCAGGTGGGCGCACAAAGTAGGACAGCAACGTCCCTCGAAACCCTCTAAATAGCTTATTTAGAGGGTTTTTTCATTAATTCTACCCTCAATAACCCTTAAGAAAGCCAAACTTCTGAACACCTAACTGACTACCTGAGATTAGTTTTTAACTTAGGTGTTCAAAAGTAATTTAATGATCTGATTTGCAATCTATTATATTGGTTAAAAGCACCAAAAAAATCAGAAAATACGAACACCTTTTGAACACCTGAAAAATGAAGCTAAAACAGGATGTAATTAATCAATAATCACTTAAAATGTTATTTTATGAAAACATCACAGTCATTCCGCATTTATTTCACTATCAAGAGTGATAAAGAAAAAGATGGTAAAGCACCACTTTATGTGGTGATCACCGTCAACAAGGAAAAATGCTTTATCGCGCTGAAGCAAAAAATGGTTGACACAAAAATCTGGGATTTTGGAAAAGGTGCATTGAAAGGCACAAAAGAAGAAACCCGTGAGTTAAATTCCTACCTCGATGAGGTGCGTTTAAAATTAGGTAACTGTTATAAAGAACTACAGTTGAAAGGAAGGTTGATCAATACGGCTGCGATCAAAAATTTATTCCTAGGTGAGAAAGAAGAAGTTTATACTTTAAGCCGGCTTATTGCCTATCACAATGAAACATCGACATCAGATCTGAAATGGAGTACCTTAAAACATTATTATGTCACCCAGCGCTATTTAGTGAAGTTTCTGGAAGACCATTACAAAACTTCCGATATTTATCTCCGTGAGTTAAATTATAAATTTGTTAAAGACTTTGAGGTTTATCTCCGCAACCATAAACCAAAAGATCACCAAAAGCCACTTGCTAATAATGGCGTAATGAAACACATCATCCGGTTGAAGAAAATGGTTAACCTGGCATTAAATCTTCAATGGATAGACGTTGATCCCTTTGCAACTTATAAGTTAAAGATCCTGAAAGTTAATCGCGAATACCTTTCAGACAAGGAATTAGCGGATATGAAGAATAAAAAACTGGCTATTGAACGCTTGGATATGGTCAGGGATATGTTCGTGTTTTGCTGTTATACTGGTCTGTCTTACGTAGATATGATCAATTTGACACCTGAGCACATCATCGCTGGTAGTGATGGAGAACGCTGGATACGTACCTGCCGGGAAAAAACTTTAATACCTGTTAATGTACCACTGCTCCCGCAAGCTTTGAATATTTTGGATAAATACAAAGACAACATACGGGCATTATCAGATGGTAGAGTTTTTCCGACTGTTTCCAATCAGAAGGTCAATAGTTACTTAAAGGAAATTGCCGATTTATGCGGAATCACAAAAAATGTGACCTTTCACATAGCCAGGCATACTTTTGCAACAACAGTTACGCTTTCGAATGGCGTGCCCATAGAAACGGTAAGTAAAATATTAGGGCACACCAAAATAACTACAACTCAGATTTATGCAAAAGTGGTGGAAAAAAAGTTGAAAGAGGATATGAAAAATTTAGAAAATATCCTCAACAGTAATGCTTAAAAACTATTAATCAACAGGTTCAAGGGTTCGAATCCCTAACTCTCCGCTGATTTTGATATCAAATAATTCAAACGTCTGCAAATCAAATGATTGCAGGCGTTTTTTTACATCGAATGCTCAAAATATCCACTAGATCGCATAAAAACAGTGCGTGATAAGGTGAGTAAATTTTGAGATACTTAAACTCACCGAATTAGTCATATCTTTTTGACTATCAAGATGTTCAATAGTTAAACATCTTGATTATGATCAGCTGCAAGCTTAGTTTTGTTTCACCTTTTAATGTTATTAAACATGAAAACTAATTTTAGCTTACTCTTCTATTTGAAGAAACCCAAAAACTACTCAGATGGCTTAGTGCCAATCTATCTTCGTATTACCGTGGCCGGTAAACGTGCCGAAACTACCACGGCAAGAAGCTGCGATCCTTTGCAATGGAATAGCAAAGCAGGGCGGTTAAAAGGAACTAAGGAATCATCCAGAACTTTTAACGCTTATCTCGACCAACTGCAGACAATGGTGTATTCCGCCCATCAAAGCCTCACTGAGCAGAAAACAACCATTACAGCGGACCGCCTGAAAAGTAAACTCACAGGCAAAGCGGAAACTGCCAGGATGATACTTGATATATTCAGGGAACATAACAGGCAGGTATCGTCATTGGTCGGTGCTGACTTCGCAAAAGGAACTTTAGAGCGCTATCAAACCTCTTTAAAGCATACTGCCGAATTTATCAAATGGAAATATAATACTGTTGACATCGACATTCGGGATATCGATCATGATTTTGTGGTAAGCTATGACTTTTATCTTCGGTCTGTTCGAAAATGCGCTAATAATTCAGCCGTAAAATATCTCAAAAACTTTAAAAAGATTGTTCGCATCTGTATCGCCAGCGGTTGGCTGATTTTTCGCATTGTCAAGCATATGCTTGAAATTAAGCCCATTGCTTATAGTTCTTAAAAGCGGATGCCAGGTACTGCTCGCTCCAGTTGCATTGTTATAGGAAGTTCTGAGCAAATCTTTGAATGCATTCGTGACGATTTCTGTGTCAATGTTCTGATATTGAATTACATTAAGGACCGGCTCGGAAAGATCCGTTGATTTATTTAACGTTTTAATTTCTACAGCGTTAACTTTTAACTTCAAATAAGTATTCGGATCCGTAGAAGTAGCGGCCTTCACAGTAATTATTCCATTAAACATGGCATACAACCGATTGTTATCAGTACTGCTGTTAATCCAAACCTCCAATCCTTGGCTATATTGGTTGGATGAAAGCAAATTCAACGGTTGACGAAAAGGTTTTCCTAAACATAATTGAACTGATGACACTGTAGTAGGGTTATGGCCAATGGGCAAAGCCATTTTGGCGCGGGGTATTGTAGTTGCCATAAATTAACTTTTAAATGATGTGTCTAAAAAAATGTTAATCTCTGAAAAGGGCATAAAAACTTCTATTTCCTGTATTGCCCCGTTTCCGGTCTGAATAAAAAATGTAAGTCCCCGACTCGATATCATGTAAACATTCAAGTCTATATTCGAGGCAATATCAGGAGGCTTTATCCCCTCCGTAAACAAACTATCAACCTTCCGTGAAACGCTGTTCAATAAGGCAGCCTTTAATGCCGCTAACTTATTCCTGTCAAATAACCTTCGAGGATCCCGTTCACTTCCTGTGCCGATCTCCATATTCAGGGTACTGGTACTGTAATAGGGATGAGCAGCACCCTCCCCGAAAAATTCGTGATTAATAAGCACGTTCAGAATCTTACCTTTATAATTGTAAACTTTATACGCCGGGATTGAATTTTCATCAGCGCAAAGTTGATCTTTGGGCGTTCTTTTAAATTTAGTGATTCGAAAGGTTTTTAGAAGCACTTCGTTCATTAATCTTTCAGCTTTAAGATTTTTTTTATATTCCACACGCGGGTACTCTTCAGTAAAAGAACAGGCTGCACTATCGGATTTGAAAACAAACTTTTCTTTGAATATTAAAAGTGAATCCGATGCTGTTCTCCCTGTTTCTTTCACTAACTCCGGCCCGGGTCTGCTTTTTTTAATATCCGAATTGCTATGGTTATCCGTACTTTTTCTTCTAGTGCAGGCACAGATAAGACTTAAAGATGCTACGAGAAAAATGATGTATAGCCGTTTGCCTGGATTCAATTTCATAAAACTATTCCTTATGCTATTTTCTTCTTTGATGATTATTCAATGGGAGATCCAATATCAAAACACGACGAACCTACCCTCTCCGACTGGATTAACTTCCTAAAACCATCTGAAGCTGTCCCTGCGGTTGACTGTGAAATTATTACAAGATCTGCCGACGTCGCAGTTATAGGTTTGGTTGATATTTTTATCATCAGAAACTAATTGATAAAGAGAGGTTTTAACAACGCAATTTAAATAATATTTTACCTTATAGCAGCAAATTGGCACAATCAATTCAATGATATTCTCATCAATATTGATACAATTGGAATCTTTCGTCCCAAATCCACTCTCAAATATCTATAATTTATTGTACTATAACACTTTACGATAATTACACCAGAAATAGAGAAAATAAATTAATTAATATTATTATTTACATAAAACACTAACTATTAGTTGTTTATGTATTTATATGTACTTATCTTTCCTGTAAATCCCTGAACCATGCCAGACATTATCAACGCCAACGACCTTTGGGTCACGATTGTGACCATTTTATTCGCGCTCAGCATGATCGCTGAACGCATAGGTAATATGATCAAGCTTGCTATTCCCGCAACCCGGAGTAAACAGCTTGATGACGAATCGGAGAAAAAACGGGAAATGCTGGTCATGATAATATCCATTTTATGCGGCCTGCTTGTTTCCTTTATTGCCGGCGCTGACCTGTTCGCATTGATCTCTAAAGGTGTGCTGAATGCTGCAGATGACTTTCACCCAAAAGCCATCGCGGGGAAGATCTTTACCGGATTTTTTATCAGTCTCGGCTCGAAATTCTGGCACGACATGCTGGACATTGTCCTGCAATTTGGCAACCTCAAAAAATTTAAGGTCAAAGACAAACAAACTGACCTCATTAAATCAGCGCAGGAATCATTTAATCAGCAAAAACCCGAGTTAGAACAGAGGGCTGATATCATCAAGCCCGAACTACAACAACTGCAGGGATTCCGCGGAGTTATGATCAAGCAAAGTGATGCCTTTCAACCCGAAGTGTCACTGGTCTTTAGCGGGGAGCAGCCAGACAAGGCAACCAAAGCAAAACTAACTGACCACTTCGCCCCTGCCCCTGTAAATTTTGTAACATCTGCATTAAAGTAAACTATGGAGCTACGTGCGGGACTCGGAGTAATAAATAGCGCTACACCCGACAAACCATCTCATGCAGGGACATTGGGTGGCCCGGTGTACGACCAGCAAGGAAACTTGCGACTACTGACCTGTTTTCATTGCGTATTTGCCGGAGGCTTCGATTGGGATAGCAGGCGAATTAGTACGGATCATCCATTTGTTTCAGTAAATGATAATGGCGACTTCAAACAAGCAGCAAAAATTATTGATGTGATGCGTGATCCGTTTGTCGATATCGCCTTACTTGAACCCTTACCGGGCCATACTGTAAACAGAGAAATTGGCCCCTGGGGTATCCCAAAATCCAGCCGGGCGATGACAGAAGACGAACGAAATTTGACCTGGCTGAAAAAAATTGGGCAGAAAGACCCCAATATAACCTATGCGCGTTTTGACGGTTTCCGCCCCTATTTCGGCGATAATTATGAGGGAGAACAAACAATGTTTTATTTACGCGATCTGTTGCAGATCACTTCCCCTACTGTTACGCACTTTTCCGTCGTCGGTGATTCCGGATCCTTCGTGCTGGATAGTGATAATCACGTTGTTGGGATGATTGTCATGGGGCAAGATCATACGAGCTTCGCCATCAAAGCCGCCCCTATAGAACGAAACTTTAACATCAAATTTGCCTTATGAAAACCTTAATCATGATCTCGGGGCTATTGATAGCCTTTTTGCCTGCATTTGCGCAGAACTCAGTCACCATCAAATTCAGTGACCAGTCGGTATCCGCTTCTGCCGCCACCTTAGACGCGAACGCACCGCTGTATGTCTCCTTCGTTGATTGCAATGCCCTTAAGAACAAAAAGGCCACTTACCAGGCAGAGCAGCATGGCGTTGTTATCGAGAAACGAACAACCGATTGTAATTCACCAATATTACTTGACCTAAAGAAAACCTTTGATAAAGACGCGGCTGATATTTTAGTAACGGTAACCGGTATTAAAAATGATAAAGCTGGATCCCCTTTCAATGTAAGTTTCTCCCTTGACAAAAATGGGAAACTGAGCGGGGATGGGATCACACAACAGTCATCCCAGGAATTGGTCGCATTACCGGAGGATAAAACTGTTTTTGTAAACCCTGAATTTTTAACGGGATCTTACACCACTCCCAATACGGATTGTTATTATCCAAGGGTTGAATACAACCTTTGCTGCCCTGCACCGTTCTTTAATGTCTATAACACAGCGGCAGAAAAAGAAGCGAAAAATCCCCAAAACTATATCCGGTATAATAATTTTAGAGAAAACCAGGCTGTCCATTTCTTTATCACCAATTTTAACACAGCAAAATACGACATCACCGTCGGAAGCGATTATGAAAATACGACCTCGGCAGTCCCCGATCTCTATAATACGCTATTTACGCTTTTAGGCCCGGCCGGGGGAAAAGAATCATTGGACCAACCAGACGAAATCCAGTCCGAGTTCGCAAAAATCATCAATCTAAACAAGCAGTTGAAGGACTTTCTTAAAAGCCTGCTGACCGACGCGGATTGCACCGATAACGATATTCTTGAACAACGTAAAAAATCAATCCTGGATGCAATAGCTAATGCTTTTGACAAAAAAAAGCCAGCGCTCTCATTTGATGAAAAATATACCGCCCTTAAAACAAAAAGGATTACGAATCACAAAAAAAATCCTGACGGCACTGATTATAAGAACCCAGATTTCAATAAAGACATTAAAACTCTTTACCATCTCAGTACGACGCCCGACAGTATCATAGCGGAAACAAAAACCCTGATACAGCGAATGGGTTCAACAACATTTACCTATCACTATATTGTTCCGCAATTGCAGAACGCCGATTTTATAAACTTCACGTTAAGTGTAAAGCCCAAGGATGGTTCAGAAGGGACTAAACACATTGACAACAAACCCATTTCCATTCCGTTACGGGGCGGTTGGAAGGTAGATTTCAGTACCGGCTTCTATTATTCAAACATCAAAAATTATAGTTACGGCCTGAAAAACCATGTTGAAAACGATACCATACGCTATAAGGAAATTATCGGGGAAGACGGCAAGAACAATGGCAAAAATGCCCTGGGCTTAACAGCGCTGGTTCACATTTATAAACGGCTTGGTTTTTGGCAGCCAGCTTTCACATTCGGGTTGGGTGGCTCAACCGATCTAAATTACTCTTTCCTTGTGGGGCCAAGCCTGGTTTGCGGCAAAAGGAATAAAGTCATCCTATCCGCCGGCGCGAATTTCAGCAGTATAAAAGTACTTTCCGATAAATACTATGATAATGGATCACTGGCCCAGGTTAGGCCTGACGTGACAACGATAGATACCCGTAATAAAATAAAGAGCGGCTGGTTTGTGGGCCTTACATATTCCTTCAGTTTCATGTCTTCAACGCAATCCGCAGCCAGCAGCGGAGACAAGGATAAAGGCGATGACAGTAAAAAGTAAAACCTGCTATGAAGCGCATACAAGTGTGTGCTCTGATAATTTTGGATGTCAAAAGGCGATGACTGTTGTTTCATCGCCTTTTCATCTCAATTTTTTTGAAGAGGTCTTTTCGCTATATAATGCTTTAAAATGATCCCCCCGACCATCATTATATTTTACTATCTTTTTTCAAATAGATACATTTTGGTTAATAAAATGACGCCACGATAGGATCGGTATAGCAGAATTCACCAATATAATTCGGTGAAAGCGCGTTATTCGTTTGGTAAAGGAGATAACCCATCCCTGTTCAATAGGTCAGGCTGCCACCCTTTTTGCACTGTTTTGCTTGGTCAAAACCTGTCCCTTCGCTCATAAGAAAAGGTCCTTAAACGAATATCGCAATGGAACAAATGATTTTCAACAAAACCACAAAAAACAGCGTGTATAAATGTTCAGCAGGTAAAGATAAATCAATGATCAATTCAATAAAGTTTAATTTTTCGTTCAAATTAACCGGTATCTCTTATGTAAGCATTGAGCAGGCGCGGTTGAACCTGAACCAGGAAATGAATGGCTTTAACTGGGATTTTGATGCTGCACACAAAAAAGCACGTGATACCTGGAATAATTTGCTCAGCAAGATCAGGGTTGATGGAGGCACCGAAGAAAATAAAAAGAAATTCTATACCAACATGTATCGGGCATATTACAATCATTATCATTTTGTAAACTGGATTAACAATTTATTTACAAATATTAAAACGTATATTGATGACTTCCCTTGTAGCGCTGGCTTCTTTCCGCACAGAGGCAGCCGCGAATCATCCTTCAAATAATCCTTGGGATAGTCGTAGTTTTAACCCATCCTGTGATAACATAGCAATTATTTCGATGCCAATGATTGGAAGGATGGTTAAGGAATTAAAGTTATATTCATCACACCTTTTTGAATTCATAAAAACACCTACCTCGTACATGAGGTGTGATAAATTTATAATCATCTTTGTCACATTTGCTGTCGCTAAATTTTAAGCTATGGCAAATTATAATGAAATCCAACATGACTTTCCTAAAGTAAATCGTGATCAGCTGATCACGGTTCAGGATCTGATCGACTTCAAGCAACAGCTTATCGTTGACATAAAAAAGCTGCTCAAAGAACAATCGGGTCAGCCAGGCCATCAATGGCTGAAAGCTTTTGAGATCAAAAAGATGCTCCGGCTTTCTGAAAGTAAACTGCAATATCTTCGGGACAAAGGACTTATACCATTTAAAAAATTAGGTGGGATCACTTACTACAATTCCGAAGAAATTGAAAAGCTGATGGCTTCCGGTAAGTTGAACGAACAGATGAAGATGGTATGAAACGGAAAGCCAAACGTATTGTTCCGAAAGAGCCTAATCAGACCAGGAGAAACAACAAAAATCCTATACAAATCCATGATGGCTTGGGAACCACTATGCCGCCCGATAAGGATGTTTTGCTGATCTATTTTGACCAGAAAGGCGAAGCTGAATTAGCTGATGATTTCTTCAATGTATACAATTCTTGCGGATGGAAGACGCAGACTGGCGGAACGATTCGCAACTGGAAGGTATGTGCAACTGAGTGGATTTATAACTATCGGCAGAAAGTGAAACGGAGTTTTCGGCGGTCTCCATTTTACAGTGAATCGCTTTAAGTAAATAATGTTTAACAAATCCGAATCGACGACTTTGTAGAAGGACGAGATTGCATTTTTGAGCAATCAGCAAGAAGGATTATATGTACCGGGCTCGATAGGTCGGGACGCGGCAAAGAACGGAGTTGGCGATGCTGTCCAGTCTATGCAATTGATGTCTATGGATCAGTCTGTCGGAACCCAGGCCGCGAGCGCCGGAGTTGAAGCCGCTAAAGGCTTATTTAATCACAAAGTGAAACAAATCAAAGTCAAAGTAAAGGCCGGTTATCAGGTACTACTGAAGGATACGAACGACCGTGATAATTAAACAAACCGCCATGAAAAAATTACTCATAATTTTCAGCCTTGCTTTCTGGGGATCAGTATCTTATGCACAGGACACGGCTTATGTGAGCCGGGATAAAACAACAGCCTTATTTTTTAAATCTGCCGTTAAAGTAATAAGTAAATCTACACCTGATCTTGAGGTATCTCAAAAGGAAGATGCGCTGGTCACAGTTAAAGCAACAGGTTCAGCTTTTACGCCCTCGACGATTAACGTACAAGAGGTTAACACGGCAAAAATCTACCATATCCCTGTAGAGTACTCTTATGGGCGTGCGGGCAGACGAATTGAAGTTAACGAATCAACACCGCCAACACCAAAGGTTATCAAAACTGCTGAATATGATTATACCCAGGTGATTACCCTATTAGCCGAGGGTCAGCGCCAACAGGTAGTTGATCGGAAAAAGACGGGCGGGGTTAAAGCCTGGCTCAATAAACTATCTATTGCCGGTAACCGGATCTTCTTCAGGCTGGATATTCGCAACCAATCAAATCTTCCTTACGAAATTGATTTTGTAAGATTTTATATCCGGGACCTGAAGACAGTTGCCCGAATGGCCACTCACGAACAGGAGATCGTGCCGCTAATGGCCACGCTGCAAAAGAAAACTGCTGTTGCTCATCAACAAGCGGTTGCTAAAGTTTTCGGATTTCACCGTTTCTCCCTTTCGGAAGATCAGGTATTGGATGTCGAATTATACGAGCGAAACGGCAACCGCAACATTTACTTACAAATTAAACAAAAAGATTTAGACGATCTAAAAACAATAAATCCGGCAAAGCAGCAACCGGTAAGCACCTTAGTAGCTGTAGACACCATTAATTAACCATTTATTTCATTTTTAATCATTACGTTATGAATACTCAAAATGCTGAATTTTTGAAAAAAACGCTGCTTAACCTGGGTTTCGGCGAAAAATTGAATGCCGAACTGGACAGAGAAATGGCGGCTAAAAAGCCTGAATTTACATTGGGCCTCCAACACGAGTTTAATCAAAAAACCGTTGACTACACTTTGCATTTTAAAGCTGGTGATAACCAGGACATGTATTTCTTCAACAAGTACGATGCAACCATCAACCACAAGGATGATGCTGCAAAAAACATTGACCAGACATTTTATATCAATAAGGGCAGTGGTATTACAGCTAAAGAGGCTTTTAACCTGATGCAAGGCCGTGCCGTACATAAACAGCTTTACAATTTAGAAGGACAAAAGTATCAGGCCTGGTTAACGCTGGATGATAAAAACCTCACAGACAACGGTAACAAAAAGATCAATCATTATCATGAAAACTATGGTTATGATCTCGAAAAAGTAATAGCCGGCAAGGGTATCAGGGAACTGGAAGACCCCAAGGCTAAGGAGGAACTTTTATACTCATTGAAAAAGGGTAATGTTCAGCAAATTACGTTGAGCGGCGAGAATGGTGATAAAAAATACTTTATCGCGGCTAACCCTCAGTTCAAAACTGTTGACCTTTACGACCACCAAATGAAGAAGATCAAACGGGAGGAATTGTTACAGCCTAAAGAAAAATCGGCAAAGAATTTAAAACAAAACGAGCAGAACAAGGAGGACGCTCCGGCAAAAAAGCAATCACGCAAAACTAAAATTCATGTTTAATCTATCCATTAGAAACAGGTCTATAGCTGACCTGTTTCTACCTAAAATTCCTTTTATCATGTCAAATGTCATTTTGCGTTACAATCCATTAACAGTGATCAGCGATCGGCAGTGGATTGAATTTGTTGAATTTCTTTCTGAAAATGTCCTGGCCTTAAATAACAGGTTACTTGCCAAACTGGAGATACTGCATACTGAAGGCGGGCATTACCCCGCGGTCTATTTTCGGTTGACGACTATAGCTGATCAAGCCACCAAGGGGGATATGAAAACAGAAGTTTCAGGCTTCGTTCTGGGATTTAATAATGATTGGGATGATGATGTCTATATTCATCCCCTATCACCACAGGGTTTCTGGGAAAATTGGTTAAATGAAAACGGAATAAACACCATATTTAACTATCACGAAGTAGGATTGCGTAAACTTTACGGGTATATCGAAAAAGAGTTAAAACTTTGGGAAACTCCTGAAAACCCTGTTCCTATTAACTATGTGCCGGATGAATGGCGGGAAATATTCAGCATAGCTCAATAATACTCAGTATGCAGACGCTTTTTAACCATTTTCAGGATTTAAAGGTCATTTGACTTAATGCGGCTGTCAAATACAAAAGGCTCCGTTTTGATCAATTTGATCTTTTCAAAATCCGCATGCAGAGGATTGAGCAAAAAATTGATTTCACCATCTATAATTGCGGACGGAACCTGTAATACAGGGCTTTGTTTTTGATTTACCCATCTGGCGCCGATAGATTGGGTTAGTGGCTGCTGCCCGAATGTTTTCCAGTCAGCCGGCAGATCTTTTAACATGATCTTTTCAATCGCGCATTCGTGCGGGACGTCTATGGTCATCACATTGAATAGGTTATTCAATCCGAGCTGGGTTCTGTGAACGACGTTCTCCAGGCAGGCCAGTGACCGGGAAGAAGCTGTATAAATCATCTCGACTTCATTGGGGTTCCATCGGGCAGCCCGGCCCGAGGCGCTCAAACTCCCGGCATATTTAGTTAATGCAATTCGGTAGACCAGCATACCTTACGCTAAGTCGCCATATTCCAACCGGATAAGTTCCTCTTCGATGAGCATAATGCCGGTTATAGTGTCCATCAAAGTATAAGGTAATTCGTTGCCCAAACCAAAAGCCGGCTGGTTGAGCCAGTCATGAAATGCTTGTGGCGACCCGAACACGCCAATGCCTTTTTCAAACAAAGCGAATGCTTTTAATAATTTCTCACTTAATACGGAATCCAGCTTGAGCTGCTGGGTCGCGTAATTTTGTATCGTTTTTACTGTCGTTTTAAAGGTCGATTGAAATTCAAAATGCGTAAAACCGGATAATTGTATAAAATCCAATGCAGCCCTGGCTTGTAACCCACTTTTTGAATTACTGAGCAAACTGATGGGATTGGCATATAACGGCTGATAATATTCGATATCCACATCGTACGGATTATCTAATGTAGAATTGATGGAAACGTGCTTACGAGCAGTAGACTTGACAAATGCTGGCTCTTCCCAACCGGAAAACTGGTCATTTTTCAACTTAGTGCCCGCACCAACTACTACTCCTTCCCTACCTTTTTTCGATCGATCTACCTTTGAGTGGTTACCACTGATTGAATCCGGTTTTCTCTTGTGTTCCATAAAGTAAATATACGGAAAATTTTCTATTTATAATGAGAAAATTTTCTACGAACAATAATACTAAGTGCAAATTGTATCAATATAGCTTTAGTCGCATTAGAACGCGTGTTATACAACGTAAGCACGCGTTCTATTCCTTAATGCTCCGCTTTAAAATCTCAACCATTTCCTGCTCACTGGCCAAGGCAAGTGCTTCCTGTTTCCAGCCCAGCATTTCTCTGAAGCGCTTTAAGTTTCTGCCGTGGTGAATGCTATGTGGTGTATTCCAGCCTGTAGGATCACGAGCGGTAAAGTAACGTATTCATCGGACTATTAAGGAGGCAAGTAGCTTACCTGCCTTCGCCTTTAAAAGCTGGTTCTTAAATTATTCTAAAACAGACCTGAAAGTTCTTATGTGCCCACTACAGTTCCTTTTAGAAAAAAGAAGATGTCAAGGAACTATAAAATTTTCAATTCGATACCATTTTTGTTGGCAAATTCATTATAAATATCTTCCAACTCTTGTCTGCTTTTTACGGTGAAGGCTTTTCCTTGATTTACGAGCTTTCTTGTTTCTATTTCGGCATTCCATAATTCATTTCTAGATATACATATGCTTTTAACATCTCGATTAAATTTTATTTCAGTATGTATTTGAGCTTCCAGATAATCTACGGCACTTAACCCAGGGAGATGTGTAAAGTGGCTCATATCTGTTTTGTTCATGACGTCATCAATTATTTTTAGCATTAAAGGATTCATATTTAAAATTAGTCGATATAGATGCGTTTGCTTGGCTAGATGACTGTTTAATATCGATGGTGTTAATGAATCTGCGTGCAAAAAGGTACAATTATCTTTGACATATTCTTTAAGTATCATATATGACTGGCCATACATGGGGGCTCCACCATATTTAAGTTTCGCGTAATTAAGAGCTGCGTATTTTGGACGTATGGAGGGCTGGAAAGTAATATTCCGACCAACTAAAGTAGAGGTAAAGTTTTTAAATCTATTTAGCAAATTTGTTGTCGCAAAATTATCTATTGGTTTACGGGAACCGTACTCTTTGATGCGATCTAAAGCTTGTTTCAAACGCTCATCACTTACTTTCTTATCTTTTAAATTGGCGCGTCTACTATGTGTATGTTATGGAGATGTTGACCACCTTTTTCCGGGCCAAATTGACCACTGAGTTAGCTGACTTTTGGGTTGCAGCAAATGCTATAAAAGCGTCTACAAAAATAGTTATTTAAAAGGTATTTCCATTAGTAGCTTTTTGCAGGTTCAACACTACGTTTTTTCCTCAAAGATTCCCCCTTCAGTTCGATGCGGTGCGCATCATGAACGATCCGGTCCAGGATCGCATCAGCAACCGTTTTTTCACCGATCACTTCAAACCATTTGCTTACCGGTAACTGTGAGGTAATGATCAGGGAGGTCTTGCCATGCCGGTCTTCAATCAGTTCCATCAGCGCAGCTCTGCTTTGTGCATCAAAAGGCTGGATACCGAAGTCATCCAGTATAAGCAGCTGTGTCCTTTCGAGTTTAGCCAGCTCTTTGATATAGGAGCCGTCTGCTTTTGCCATCTTCAGTTTAGCGAATAGTTTGGGGGTACTGGCGTAGAATACCCTGTAGCCCAGCATACAGGCCTGGTAGCCGATAGCAGAAGCCACATAACTTTTACCAATGCCGGTACTACCGGTAACCAGTACGTTTTCATTGCGGTCAATGAAGGTACAGTCTGCCAGGCGCATGATCTGATTGCGGTCGATACTTCGTTCGGCATGGTAATGAACGTCCTCCACAGAGGCCTTATAGCGGAACTTGGCATATTGTATAGTTCTTTCTATACGCCTGTTTTGCCGGTCGTCCCATTCTGCATCTACCAACAGGGCGAGTAGCTCATCCGCTGTGTGATCGTTAGTTTTACCCGTTTCCATGCTGCTTTTGAAAGCATGGAACATACCGAAGAACTTCATCTTCCTCATTTTTTCTAATGTACTTATGTTCATGTTATTGTTGTTTAATGGTTATTTGTAATAGTCTTTTCCTCTGATATTATCGTGGTTAGGCATCGGCAGCTCATCGGCAAACAAGCTTTCCTCGTAGCCGTCCATCTTGTTCTCCAGGATGGTCTGTATGGTTTTATAGTTGTAAATACCATAGCTGAGTGCCCGCTGGCAAGCCATTATTAACCGCTCGTTACCTGCTTTCTTGGCGAAGCCAAGAACACCCAGGCAGGACTTATAGGCCTGCTCCGGGTGTTGTTTGCGGTCAAGTATCTTAAGGATATACAGCCTGACATCCTCATGGATGGAAGCAGCCCATTCTAAGAACTTATCAGGTGTCCAGTCGGTTACAAAGCGGTGCGTAGTAGCCATGTGGTCTTTGTCGGTCGTATAGCCATAGGGGTTCTTTGCCCGTTTGTGCAAAGCAATGCGCTCATAGTTGGAGTAGATCTCTACGATGGTACTGGAATACAAAAGCTTAACGCGTTTGCCGATGAAGCGATAAGGCACACTGTAATAGTGTTTATCCGGGCCGAGATTAACATGGCCGTTCTTGATCACCTTAGCGTAGAAGTGCTTTTTAAACTGGTAAGGCAGTACAGGCAACGGCATCAGGGTATGCCGTTCGATCTCTTCAAACTGTAGCCTGCGGCTGTAGTTTCGACCTTTAAGCAATTGGCTGTTATGGATTTCCAATGCTTCCCAGATACCTTTATTCAACTCTTTTAAAGAATGATAGGTAACCCGGTTGATCGGTGCATAGATCTTGGTATAAATGATCTTAACGGCACCCTCTACCAATGCTTTATCACGCGGGCGGTACGCCCGCGCTGGTAGTATGGTAGTGCCGTAATGATCTGCAAAGTCCTCGAACGTTTCGTTCAGGGTGGGTTCATAGCGGCTGCTTTTGGTTACGGCTGCCTTCAGGTTATCGGGTACAATGGCGGCAGGAACGCCACTAATAAAGTGCAGGGTGTTCTCACAGGCAGCAATAAAGTCTTCCTTCTGCTGGCTCATAACTGCTTCAACATAGGTTAACTGGCTGGCTCCGAGGATAGCCACAAATACCTCTACTGCAATAACTTCACCGGTATCCTTATCGGTATAGCTTAGCTTTTCGCCTGCAAAGTCCACATAAAGCTTATCACCGGCTTTGTGATCCATATGCATGGTCGGGTTGACCCTGGCTTTCCATTGGTTATAATAAAAGCAGAATTGACTGTACTGATATCCGTCAGGAAACTCTTTATAATAGGCCTCCCATAGGATCTGCCGGTTCATACCGGTCTTTTTAAGCTCTTTATCGACGTGGGGAAAACAGCGCAGCATGGACTGCA
>NZ_JBCECK010000051.1:0-34934 GCF_039207105.1 Mucilaginibacter sp. | reverse complement strand
AGCAAGTATTACTAATTAATTGCTTGGTTAAACTTTAAGTTGTTAATGATCTCTTGTGATGTGGTAGTACACAAAGTCGTACACATCGTTACAAATATAATCATGAGTCGGTAATTGCAAAGTGTTCCATAATGATTTTGATTAAGTGAATAAATAATTATGATGCCTATACAGGTTTGGAGCAATCAAGTCCAAAAGGAAAAGATATAAATGGACAGCGTGATTGCCTGTGGGTTTATGCTCGGCTTTTGGACGCTTCAGAAGCTCCAGCCCTAACTTTGTTACATAATTATTATCTCACTCCATCTACCTTCTAATAGCACAGCTTAAGCTACCTGAACACAAGGTCAATTTCAATCCAAGAATATTAATATTTCACTCTTTATAGGAGGTACTAAAACTTTGGATTGTTAAATGAGATTGATCAAACTCAATTCAGAGAGTTTACATTTTCCTACTTTATAGGGGTCGTGAAAAGCCTGAATTAGCAGACGTAAACGGTTACTTCCAAAAGTAAGCTGCTATGTCCGCAATTTTGTTCTTAGAAGCTTCCGTCAGAAAAGGGTATTCACTGGACAGTCTATCTTTGGTTGCCTTATGACTCCAAACATCATCACCGGCAGACCATGTTGTATCATTTGTAGCAAATGATGCGATTTTTGCTATAAGAATTGTTACATCGTTGCCGTATTTATCTTTCAATGAATTAATAATAGCAACGACAGACAATTCATTTGTAATTGCTTCATTAATTTGCTCTTCTACTGTCATATTGATTCAAATATATTAATAGTTTGCTCTTTATATGGGATGGATAATCCCTGAATTGAAGATTATGATTGGTCAAACTCAATCCAAACAATTAGAACTTTTAGCTTTTATAGAGGGTATGAATATGTTGGATTGATGAATTGATAAACTAAGAATAGAGATTGGTGGGTTGGCTTTCAACTTATTCTTTTAAAAGGTTACTGAATTCGACCTGTTGTCAATGATTCGTCTAATTAACTTCGCAGTCATCGAAATCAGCAACCTTTTAATAACAGAATCGAACTTTCTTGTTAAATACTTAGGTTAATGAGACCGTCTTTACCAATTTTAATTAAGATCCTAATATAGTTGATCCGATTTCATACGCAGAAGTTAGTGTCTTAATGCCCTTTTTAATTATTGTCATTCTCCGAATACCTTTTACTTCCGCTTTAACCAAGTCAAATATCTCTTTGTTATTAGCAACGTACTGCGGTGATATGCCTTTTAAAACCTCAACTGTTTTAGTTATGTAGATTTTTAGTTCTCCAAAAGACTCTTCTATACGTTCTTCACTTAATTCAATTAACTCATAATCTAAAACTTGATCGTTTTGAATTTGAAAGAACATTACAGCAGGATATTTAACAGTAACATCTCTGCCGAAATATCTCTCAATCAAAATATTTGAGTCAATTGATGGATTGATTTCGGAAGTAACTGAAGTTAGGAAACCATTCGTAAGAGCAGGCATATAATTTAAGCTAAACACTGTTAAATATTTACCCGATGTAGCGTTAAGGCTCAACCAATATTCAGGTTTGTTTAAAACGCTATGAAGACCCTCGTTCATAAAGTCATATAATATGAATGCGAAGGCCAAAGCTCGACTATTCGCTTTGTGTTCATTACATATTTCTATAAATCTTTCGTTAAAGGTTTCAAGATTGTGTCCCTGGTCTTCCGAATTAAGGAATATGGTGTACATTGAGTCTTATTTAAATGGTAAATGTTAGATAATTAATTAGGAGTATTAGAATGCTACAGTCCTTTGCTTCTTCAATATGCTTGATAAAACTCATTCAGCCATCCAGCTCCATGTTAGTTGTAGCGTAAACAATCTTAGCGCTTCCATCCGAAGAAATAACATAGTCTTGCTTTCTTCTGCTGAGTTGTAAGAATGATAATATTGTTGTCAACCGTGGTGATGATGTCCTCACTTTCAAATAGTTTCATAACGTGACATTGTTTGGTGATTCAATATAATAAATTGTATAATAATATGCAAGGTTACTGCAAGCCGACAACTATTATATTGAAACATTTGAAAATGCGACATCTTTCGTTGCTAAGCTTGACCTCTTTGTCTTAAGACTTTTATTCAATCGCTAAATATGTTAGTTCAAGATAACTATATGTTATCATATACCGGAAGGCCTTTTAAAGGAGTTTCGCCGCTAACAGGTTCGGCATTATCAGCATTAACAGTCCAATTAATCTCATACCTTCTAAAGTCTTTATTGAAGATGACTTCGGAGTGAGATAATTTTAATCGCATTTTAGGGAGTAAGGGTTGATACCGTTTAGGCCCATACTCAACTCCGGCAGTTGTTCGTGCAGTCACGTCACGAAATGTATTTTCTACCGATATCTTCCAAGTCTTGTTGAAAGGACTATCATCATCAAGTAGGCTATCTATTGGTATGTTTATAATACAATGTATATATTTTGCCAATACCACACCTATATTCTTGGCATAAACATTCAAATAGTATTTAGGATATTCATCTTGAGGCTCTCGGATAATTTCAAACTCTAACGCAATTTTAGGATGCGCAGCCCTGTTCCTAACATCTCTTATCTCGTGGTCATACATTGGGAGATTATTGAAGTTGTGCCGCTTGTAATATCGTTGATCGTTAGATTGATGTGCTGTGTTACTCTGAGGCACTTCTACAACATATACTACCTTCTCCTTGTCACCGTTTATTTCAATAGGGTGAATTTGAATGCCTTCAATTTTGGGCTGAATAGATGTTTGTATTATCTGTTCCACCCATTCTTTACTTATATAATTTCGATCAATTGGTTCGATTTGATTTACAATATGCTTGTTCTCCTTATCCTCCTTTAAACCATAAATTACTACACCACCATCTGCATTAGCGAATGCAGAGACGTCTTTTGAGATGTTATCTTTTGTTTTGTTTGAATTGGATTTGTCTAGTGCTCCAGATGCTTTGAAGTCGAGATGCAAATTCTCTTCGGTTCGCTCTGAGATAAGAGCCTTAAGGTAATCTTCGTTATACTTCATGGTTATAGGTTGTGATGCTAATGTCGCTGAAAACTTTCTTAAAACAAAGTTCCATACACACCATTGATAAGCTAACTTGCTCGGATTGGTTCAAATGGCTTAGTAAACGCTGACTGAATTTCTGTACTTTTTAAACCATGTATCCATATTGTGCTTTGAATCTGTGAACTCTAAATAGTAAGGATAACAATATGCTCGAACAGACTAACTGTTGACTGGTAGCACTAAAGGCAAATTGGGGATAGAGAAAATGCGGAGACTCCTGAAAGGATACCCATTTTCGAGATACTACTTTGAAACGAAGTGGCCATTTGCTGAAAGTTCAGCTAACTTTGCGATGAGAATTGATATCACGCTCTAAACTTTAAAGGAGGTACCTTGGACTTTTCGATATCGAGGCAGGAGTAAAGGTAATTTAATATATCATCGAAGGATTCGAAACTCATGTCTTCAGTCAAATAGGTTGGGGACAGTTGATTTATGAAGAGCGATAAGCCAATGTTGTAAATTAAATCCATGCCGGACTTATGATGTTCATTTTCAAATTGGACTTTATTCATCAAATTAAATATTCTAGTATCTACATCAGGGTGCTTCATTTGAAGTAGATCAGCAGTGTTTGTAATTAGGTATAAGTTAGACATATGGGCAACAGATGCTGCAAAGACGTTTATAAGTGTTGAGTCTTCCGTTTCATCTACTTCTTTTAAACAATCGAAAGCAAAGTTGTCAGCTTCACACTCTAATAATTTCAAAGTTTGACTTTCCTCTTCTGTTAATTCTTGTTTAGTAATCAGTGGCAAGTATTGATCATGTCCAATTGAAAGGTGTCCAAGTTCATGATATACAATATACAGAACAGCTTGAATGAAAATGCGATTAGTTAAGTCGCAATCTTGAGATACACCAGCGGGAGAAGGTAAGTTTGCTGGCCAATTAGAGCATTCTCTTTTCAATGAAACAGCCCAAGTGAATATTGAATTTGTTCCAATAAGTTCTGGCGCGTCAGTCATTACTATATACGTTTGACCCTCCGCTATCCTTTTCTCTGTGAAATCCAAAAGTGACATGAAGGAATAAATCATACACCATAAATAAGATAAGTGAGATTCATGTAGTTGGATTAATCCTAAACGCAAATCAACTTTTGGAGTCGTCAATTTGCTATCAAACGAGTTTATACGAATGTTCAGAGGCTTATTTTTTTCCAGCAAATTTAAGACGAAGCCATTAGCCATACTGCTCTTATTGGCAAAGCGAACTATTAGCTCATTATACAAAAGGGAGATTGGTTTCTTAGATAAACTAGCACACATGACTAACTCTGATAACAGCAGGATTAAAGATTGCTTAATTCGATAAGATAAATTATGTTGCTCCCTGTGAGATTAAGTGCATACCTTGTGGTTTCATCGTCAGCAGTTGTTGGAGTTGCTCCCTGTCCATGACCACCAACTTTATTTCTAATTGTTGGGATACCGCTTTCCAAAAGGTTTTTGAATGCAGAGATTTGAGTTTGCATATAGCTAGGGATAAGGTTATTCGTAAGCACAACGTTAACTAGCGGCTTAGCTGTATCCGTAGTATTGAATGTCCAACCTTTTTCTGTGCAAATGATCTTCATAGTACTTTCAAATGCCTTTAAGCATTCAGCAAGGCACTCCTTGTTTCTTCCATGCCTGTAATGTTCGTGTGCTTTAAGATATTCCTCATTTGCCCCTAAGAATTTGGGGTTAAATAAAAGTTGAAGGGCAGGTTTTACAATCTCAGAATGAATGTACATCGAGTCCATCTTGACCATCCTATCAACTTCATATTGATATCCCACCGCATGTTCTTTAAAGCGTTGGTTAAGTTCATCTATTACTTCTTTTCCATTTAATTTCACTTCACCATAATACTCGTGTTCCGTTTCAGGAATAGTTTTATCTATATAATTTAAACATAATTCAACAGCATCTAAAACCTTTTCAATAGACTTTTCCATCAGGATAAAGTTATGTATCTCTCCTTCGGACGTTCTACTATTATTAAGTTCGAATAAGCCATATTCGCGACGTAAGATATCACAAATGTATTGATATGCTTCTTGCGCATATGAATTGATATATCTACCTTCACCATATTTACCCATACCATCTGTGATAATATGGATTATTTGTGTTCGGAGACTTTGGTTAAGCTCATCGTACAAAAGAATGTCGGTTGCTTCGGCAGATAGTTCCTTCTGCCTTTTTGAAAAGAGGTTATAGGTTGGCATATTATTTACTTATGATATCAAGTATAGTTATAATCTTTAGGTAAATCAAATTCTGCAAGCCGCTGCGAGTTGAGTGAGGGTCTGTGAAGGGATAGCTGCAAGGCAGCGGCTTCACAGTATGCTTCACAAACGACTGGCGCTGCATTTGATTAATGGCCCCGTGCTGTTGCGTCTTCAAATGCTGTGAAAGTCGTGAAGCCCGAACGATGGCGCAGGCGAGCCTAACAATATGAGCGGTTGGCTTTATAGATATTGAGCGTTGCAAGCGTTACCTGGTCACACAGACCAAGTAAAAGCGCAGCATAAGCGAATGGTATATAAAGACAGAGAAAGCTCATGTGGATTACCGTAATTGCTACCGACAACAGCAGTGACAGGCTGCGGATGCAGTGGAGTGAAATATGTGCGTAGCTCTTATTGAACGGCACGAAGCCTGGCGGTTCTGTTGTATAGCTTTCAGGTAAGTAACACCGATCTTCCTGGTGTGTGAATGGCCTCTGCGCCTAGTTATAAAGAATAGAGCTAGCCTTAACCCGTTGTAAGCAACCGAGAGCGGGTAAGGCGAGAGATAATTCTTTACTGAGCGTTCGCGACGTTACTTAATATCTTTGATATATCCTCTAACAAATGGGGCAAGTCACCGTGAGTTATAAAGTCAGGAAACGCGACTTTTCCTTGCATTTGTTTCGTAATCTTTTTGTTTCGCCATTTGACTTCCCCCGGTTCAATGAACTTGGTACCTATATAGAAGTTAAAATTACCTCCATGTGCGCCAGCATTTCTTAAATGCCGTAAGAAGTTAATTGTTTCGTTGTTCTTTATAATCTCATAGGCTGGTTCAGTTTTTAGACTTTCAAAAGCAAAGACTGCTAACATTTTTAAAGATAGGTTTCCGACGTCTTGGGTGCGTTCTTCTGATTTGCAGATACTCAGATAGTTACTCTTACTAATATGGGCATCTTCTCCTACATTTGATGTTAATGTTATTAAAAGGTTGTGCGGTTTTAGAACTAATTCAACTTCATTTGGAAGCATTCTTGGTATAGTCAGACCTCCCCATAAACATGTAATGGCGTCAATGCTTAACTCAAATGTTTTGTGTATATCTATCGGTCGCATATGGAATTGAAAAGATAAGGTTGGTAAAGATAACAGATACAACCAAAATAAAGAGCCTGCCCGAAAGCAAGCTCTTCAGGCATTGAGATTCTGTAACTTTTAATAAATCAGCTTACTTGTCTCTTACAAAACGTAAACTGAACCTGCTTTTAGACGCGTGAGGTGTGTAGTCAGTGCCAATATAGTCAAACGTCATTCCTCCGTCTTTGTCGTTGAATGTGCCGAAAACATATTGGCTGTTCGCATCACTGGTTAATGCGGTCGATGTCCAAAACGTAGCTAATGTTCCTTTAGCATCATAAGTAGTACCATCATTTGATTGGCCTGCCGGATAAGCATTGAAGCCACTTGTGTTTGTGCCTTGAGTCAAAGTCCAGTCTGACTTAGACTTAAGTTTTGTTGACACATCTGCTTCGCCCTCAACATAGCCATCCTCGTCTTTAGTTGCACCTAAGAACAGCATTAGCGTTTCGGCATCAGCTTTTGTTGGCAGTCGCCATCCTGAAGGTAAGGTTATGGCCTTAGCTTCTGCCAAAGTATAGAATTTACCATAAGTAGGGTTATTAGCTGTCCCGTTGTAATTTGTACCGCCAGAACCATTGTAATTTACCGCTGTCCATGTTTGGGTGCCGATAGTTACTGTGGCATAGTCGGTGCCATCAATTGTTACCTTGTTGGTGTCTTGGGGTTTTACCTCGTTAGTAGATTTCTTACTGCATGACGCAAACAGTAAAGCAGTGGCAGACATTGCCACGAATAGCGCTTTTTTCATTTTGATCTTGTGATTGGGTTTTAAGTTATTATTGAATTGTTATTTGAAAGTTGTGACGTCGCTGTCCTTGTTCTACCTATGTCAACAATTAATAAGCTAAAGGTTCGAAGTATGACTTGGTGCCGTAAATATCGGTTGCATAGAAAGAAGACTTAAACATTTCGCAATTTACATCGCAGGCATTCTGGCTACAATAAATAATTTCATCTCCTTTACCCTCCTTAATCTTACCGATGACTCTGTTGTCACTGTTTAAGGTAATCGCAAAGATATTCCTTCCATTATTATCTTTAAACATATTATTTCTGGTCTTTAAGTATAGGAAGAAACCTGTCCTAAGTTCTACGTCAGATATAAAGCTTTCAGTCCTCTGCGTCTTTTTGTTGAAGTAGGTGATTTTGTACGTTCGAAGGCATTGTGCCCGAACCTGTGTGGTAAATAACACTATTATTAAGATAAACAAAGATTTCATGTAAAATGATTTAAGGCCCGATCAGTCCTCAATCGGTAGGTTTTAAAACACGAAAGCGCAGGACTTAACTAAGTCTGAGCTTTAGAGGCACCTAGGAGAGCCCTATAACCACAAACAAGTCTTCGCCCTACGCTTGCGCGTGGACGTTGAACTCATTTGCTCTGGTTATAAGTGAAATTTCCTAGGTTTCCTAAAGCAGAACAAACAAAGCTTAACGCTTATATTTTCATTAAAATGATATGTCTAGGTAATGGTATGTTTGCGGTTTCCTCCTTGTTTTATGCGAAGTTAATAATAAGTGAATAATACTTTATGCAACTGCGTGCATTTGTTTTCTTCTGGCTGTTGCCGGCTTGTATCTGATCTGTTTAAACGTATGATACTTATTGCTTTGCTCTATGTATTCATACATTTCTGAACAGGTGTTAATGCACCAGTCGGTTCTTACGCAATCCTCAATATTGGTTTCTGTTAGGTCTTTTGAGGTAAGCCTGTAGATATTACGCACAAATGTCGAGGTAATCTTACTGTATTGATTGAATGCTAATACCTCTTCAAATCCATAGTGTATGGCAAAGGAATTTGTCGAATGGCATTCTAAACGGAGGTAAAGTATGGGATTGATAATCTCGTGAATAATGGTGCCGACTATCGGTGCCGATTTTTCTTCTCGTTCCAGAGAGAACCGAAGCTCCTCCCGTTCAAGGGTCGATAGCAGTTGCTTGGCTTGTTTGAGAATAAGAGCATAGGCCATGCTGACTGATTTATTATAAGGTGACAGAATAGGGTTCATGGTTTGTTGCTGTTTCATTAGGGTTTGGTTAAAGGGTTTGCGAAATGTGGTTAAATGAAAAATGCCTGGCTGATTAAGCCAAGCATTTTGAAAGTGTGTTTGATGTAGTATTGGGAAGTGTGACCTTTTAAAGCAAGTGGTTGGATGGTGAACTTTAATATTAGCTATCCTCATTCTTGACCTCATAGATGCGTCTGAGTGGTACGAAGTAAGCGGAATCAAGATATTCTTGCTCTTCAAATGCCTGATATAGCAGGCATTCAGCACGGAACCAATCGTATTCCATCAAATCCTGAACAAAAGGCCATTTGACTAAAATGTAAAGCTCATCAACAGATGTGGAGCTGCTGAATAAATAGGTATTATCCATAGAGGTTAATTAATGAGTGTGAATAAATTGGCTGTCTTGATAGGCTATGGTAGCTTTTAAATGTTCCGGTAAGGCAAGCTGTTTTGGTGTGTGAAAGGTTCTGTTAAGGCCTGCTGCATACCTTAGGAGATGGATTATCTCTGCTTCGAATGGGCAGTTATGAAAATCGTATTCGATCTGCATAACAAATGTAAAATCGCATTCAAGCATAAAGTAAAGATTGTTACTGATGAACCCGTGAAGCCGGAAAGGATCACTCATATCATCTTTATAATCCCTTTCAAAGTAAATTGAGCCTGGTTCGAGGTATTTCTCTTTAACTATTTTAAGGATGCGGTAATATTCGGCAGCAACAATATTATTAGGGGCAAGCAAATGCTTGTGTTGCGTGCCTGGCCGAACCTGTTTCCATCGCTTACTGATGTATCGGTAAGCTCTCGGTGTTGGCAGAGGTTCAGGTTTTTTGTGGTGAATTAGTAGTTCCATTGGGTGTTTTCATGCTGTTTAATGTTTAGTGATTGGATTGTTTTAGGATGATAAGTGATTGAGCGTGTGTTTGCTTGGCAGCATTCTTTGTCAAAATTGCCGACCTTTTGAGTTTGGTCGCACTGGCCGGATTTTATTGTTTGTGGCACACTGCCTTTGCTGTTACAGCACAAAACTATTTCACTTTCATCGAGAACAGGGTGAAGGGGTGATTTCAGACCGCCGTATCTGCGTAAAGCACTTTCAGGAAAATCTAAGAGGTTTAATAGCTTATAGGGAGGGGACGCTTTTTAGGAAAGGCCAGAGGGGTAGTTTTAGAAAATCGGTATTGCTAAAGATGGATGATATGTAAGTTATGATTTCTATCGTTGATTTGAAGGTCTACTATTTGCCCCGCTAATAAATAATGCGATTATGTTCTTACAAGGTAATGTTATTAAAATCCAAAAGACTGACGAGCTCATTAAGTTTATGTTTGAACTGAGTAACCATAGATCCGTCGAACACAGCAGTCCATACTTCTTTACTATCATTCCAGTTATTGTATGGTGCTTCAAAAGTTCTAAATATTGGCCACCAATCAGATGTTTTGGTATCAGATGGCTTTATCTTCACCAATGTCTCTCTTAATTCAGAACTAAATTGCTCTGGTTGTTCAACAATTATTCCATATAATAACGCATTAGAGTAACTTTGAAAGCCGAATCCGATACTAGCATCTTCCCAGCCTTCTCTATAAAAGTATATTCCACTGTATTGCCTGTTAAAATCGACCTCAAAACTTAATTTCAATCCTAATTCTTCTGCAAGGGAATTAAGCTCAGCATTAAATTTGTCGAGCAATTGTTGCTTAATTCCTTTTAAACTATGGATGATGGTAAATGCTGCTTCAACATTGGCATAATTGGAAGTAATAAGTGTTGCTAATTCTTGATTCATCATATCATTCATAGTTTGATTGGTCAGGTATTTAATTAGATTTAGGTATTGGGTAATGGTTTCTCGTATGATTGGATAAATTGCCACTTCTTTCCTACATTGTTCGAGCCAATCCTTAATGTGTTTGGAATACGAAATGCACTTGAAATCCTTGCCCTCAATCAAAGTTCCGTAACTCTCTCTATTAGGCGATTTACCCTCCAAAGTAAGATATAGTAAATCGGCCGTCAGTGAATAATGGTTGTATCTTACGAGTTGATTCTTTTGATCTCCTGCATATATCTTGTTTTCAATAATAATCTGTTTATGATACCTGTCCGTAAGTATAATGTCGATTCTCCCCCCTTCACTTCCAACATCGTTAATGAAACCTGTATGCTTCTCAATCTCGACGGTAGCACTCGGTGTATGAAAATCATTATTCCTAAATTGAACTCTGTCAACAAACAGCTTAAGAAATGCATCCTTTTGCCCATGATTCCCTTTAGGATTTAAAAGCTCCGCTAAAAAAGCTGAATGAAGCCTAACCTCGGATGATTCTAATTTTAGGATACGAAATAAATTAAAATTTTCACCTGTAAGCTCGCTGATTTTGATATAATGCGCATTTAAAGCGTTGACCTGATCTAAAAGGTTCTTAAAGATGTACTGTTCCATTGATGTAATTAGGCTTTACAATATAAAGATTAAAGATGGACATGTTTTGAAATGTTTACCTTTTAAAGCGAATGGACGAAAAGGGTACAATGAAGCATCGAAACAACAGAAGCTGCACTATGGCAGCTTCTGCAATCCAAACATTTGATATCCTCTATAAAAGTATATTTATGAAAATGTTGGATAGATTGATTGATGTTACATCAATCCAAGATAATCACTACCCCATAAATGAGTAATATCATTCAAACTTTGGATTGGCTAATCAAATGGCGACAGCTTAGTTAAATCTTTCTTTTCACCTATGATTGTGATGTGTTGGCCCGAACTTGTTGTTCTTTTAGTTTCAAAAAATTTAGACAGCATGGTCACAGTGGCTTTTGATTTAATATGAGCTTCTACACAAAGCCTGGGTATAATTGTCTTGATATCATGCTCAAGGCGTTCAGAATTGGCGGCAAATTCATTATAAATGAATGGTTGCAATCGCTTTACATCTTTGATTTCTTGCGCAGCCTTTTTATATTTCAGCATGGGTACGGTACTGAAGTTAGCTTTTTCCATACCTTCTAACCCAATAAGGTCATAAATTTCCGTTAGAGCAGGATACAAAGAACGTAAACTTGAGATTAAAGTGTAAGAGTTGTGTAGCACATACTTACCCGGCTTTGAATGATACCTATCGATCTGCCTAAAAGTTTCACGTTGTTGTTCTTTAATGCTCATACGGGTATTGCGTATAATCCTATCTTCGTCGCCTAACAAATATGCCTCATGGATATATGTCGGCATGAAATGGAGTGACTTCTCGGCGAATGCTACTTTTAGTTTGTCAAATGACTGGTAATAGCCCTTTACCCTTTGCTCATGTATATAATTATCTACCATGAAATCATTGATTTGTCCATCTTTAGTAAAATATGCAGTTGTCGGGGATTCGTCTATAAAGAATTGTAAAGTATCCCTACTTCCAGGATGGTCTGATGCTTGAAATAATGCTCTGATTTCATTATAGGTATCAAAACACCCTTTTAAGTAATACTTGGATTCTTCAATAGTTTTTGATTCAAGTTCAGGATTGAAGTTTGTGATAAGGTAATACCGTTTATACCTCTTCTAAAACGACCTGCTATTTGAATAATCTCTGTATGAACATCTAATATACTGTGTTCTGCCGTATGCACATCTGTAACCAACACGACATCGGGCTGATAGTCAAGTTCAATATCGAGCGCAGAGAAATAACGACTGGTGAGAAAGTTATACTTTGATAAATTACTTAAATCTAGTTCAGAACTTGCTCGTCTAAACTTGTTCGCAGTTAGTTTCGCAACACTTTTATCTCCACAATATACATAACTTCTATCTTTCAGGTTTAAAGTATTAACTATGTCGATGATGCAGTTTGTTGAATTTATAAATAAAAATACGGGCTTCTCTGGCTCTTCGGGAAGCTGCCTCTCGAGTGATTCAATAATGTTGTTAGTTCCGATAACTTTGATTTGTTTACGATAATCATACTCAGGCAGTATCTTGTAGTGATTCATTGAGGCTAGCACAGGATGGGAAAAATCTAACGGTGTTGCCGATACAAGTGCCTTGTTTTCAAACTTGATAAACCACTCAATTGGTGCTGTTATCGCGCCTCTATAGCTAACATCGGTTATAATGCGTTCACATTCGTCGAATAATAAAAAGTACTCTTTAAGTAGCGATTCTATGTCATTGGTGAACACTCGAAGTATTTTTTTGAACCCTTCAGGAGTGGTGATTAACTTCTTGTATATTGCTTTAGAGTTGAGATAGTTCTCGATCTGTATATCATCAACACCTTTGTATATCCCAAGGATCTGGGCTTCAGCACCATACTTATCATTGTGAGCTCGTTGTTTAGCTTTAATTACTGGAACATGAGGAACTATGATAATACTATTTCTTTCAGTAAACAGCTCTGATGACGTTGCTCCACACCCTGTTATCTCTTTATGGAGTATGCAATTATTGGGGATTCCTGATGATTTAAAAGGTTCTATGTCTTTAAGAAATTGACCTTTAGTGAGTTTGATTATAGTAGCTTTCATTTTTTAGCAATAAGATTCTTTAGTTGATGAAAAATCACCAGCATTTGATTGATACATTAAGTTGATTTTAAATAAGTGACGGTTGAATCACCGTCACTTTGGATCGAAGATTTACTTTTCTGCTTGTTCTATCAGTTCTTCAAGGGTAAAGTCGATTGTGCAAAGTTTACGAGTGTAATCAAGAATGAAATTCTCCATATTGCCAATCAACATGACCTTGCAACCTTCACCAGTACCTAAGAATGAGGCGTATTTGTAAGGATTACGGCCTTTATCCTCACGTTTTTTACGTGGAAACGCATATTCCCGACCTTGTTTCAAAAGGTCAAAGAACGCTGAAAACTCTTCAACATCATCGATTCGGCCTTTGTCTATGAAATTTAATAGAGTTTCACGATTAAGATACTTTGCAAGAAAAGCTTCTGCTGTTAAAACAACCTTTTGGGTCGGGGAAGATACAGCCAATCTTCGTGTATAGATCTTGTTCATAATAAAACGTCTTTTGTAACTCAGCTGAATTGCTTTGTTTTGACACTGCAATTCTCGTTACAATTGAATGGCTATGAAAAAACCTTTATTTCAAAAGAATATCGATTTTGGTTTCCTTTGTCTTTCAGCTTTTTAACGTATTTCATCAGAGCGTTCCGTAGATAGTCGGATTTGTCATAATCCAGATAGTCAAAAGTCTTGTTCTTAAAAGGTTCATATCTAAGTATAGAGCAAACGTCATAAAGAAAAGCTAATTGCCGGTCACTGAAATTCGTTAAATGATCCTTTTTAAGATGTGTCTCCCCATTTAAATAAGGACATAACATAAAACAAAATTCAAGTGGGATTTGGGTCGTAAGTTGTCTGACTAAAGTTGATTTATCAGTTACTTTCTGACTTGCTAATTTCTTTGCCATATTGAAGTTTATTTCCCCATTATCCCATATTGAATCAAGAAAGGGTAGGTCGAAGTAAAATAAGGGAAGCTTGTCGTATGTTAAGCTTTTAATAAGACTCTTCTTGATTAGATCGGATATAACAGCGTTTTCGATTTTGAAGCCGGTTTTCATGTTTGCACGTTTTTCTGTAAGAGTCAATTCAAAATCAGGGTCGTGAATCGAGATTAGCGTTTTTGCTAGTGCGATTTGACTCGTTAAAACTCCATTGTGTTCTAGGAGAAAGTTGATGTGTTGATTGCCGGAATAGGCGTGCGCTAATATTAAATAATACAGATCATAAGACTTGTCCTTCAGGTCATATTCATTAAACAGACTCTCAAGCCTATTAATTACCTCACCGGTATACTGTTTACCTAATTCTTCAGCAAAGTATTTGAGTGTGTTCATATTATTCCATTCATCGTACAGCACTGTTAATTCTTGATTGAACTTATAGTATTTGGATAACCGTTCAAAGTTTGGTGTATTCATTGAGGATTGTTCTGTGGGGTGAAGATAAACAAAGCAGAATAGTTGAACCACCCTGCTCTAAAAGTTATTACATATCAAACATCTTGTTCTCCCAGCTTTCTATAACACCTTTCTCAAATTCATCGAGATATGTTTGTGTTTGCTCCTGCGTAGCATGCCCTAAAGCTTCTGTAATGAAGCTGGTATTTGCACCTGAACGCTTCAAGCCAGTTGCATAACTATGTCTACCCACGTTGGTAGTAAGCTTTAGTTTAGGCTCTCCTATCTTCTCAGCTAACTTCTTCAAGTTATCGTTAACAGCCTTTATAGCTGTCTTCTTCCTCGTGTACTGTTGCTTCAGTGTAATGTGTATCTTGGGGTTAAGTATGGGGAAGACAAACCCTCCTTCTATTACATAGTTTTCTTTAAAGTATTTAAGTATTCTTGAGTTATGTTCGTTCAAGGGAATCTCGAACTGGCCTCTTGTTTTCTTTCGCACATAGTGGATATGGGTGTCGGATACATCCTTCCACTTCAAGTAAGTCATATCTATGAAGTTCATTCCTCGGCTATAGTAACTGAACATGAAAACCTGTTGAGCAAAGTGCAGTGCTGATCCTGGCTCCAAAGAGAGCTGGCGTAGCTTAGCTATTTTGTCAAGCGTTATAGCGATCTTCTTCGTTTTACTATCCAGGCGTTTGTTTATACTGTACTTTTTCTCACCAAATGGATAGTCCTCCGGTTTTAAAAGTTTGTCTTCAATAGCTTGATTCAGAACTCGCTGTAGATTACGCATTTTGACGCTGATGGTCGTGTCTTTGTTCTTTCGCTCGTTACGTAGCCAGTATTCAAAACTTTCCAAAAAGCGAATGTTGACGTCAGATAATAAGGCATTGGGTCTAAACTTCTTCAAAACACGTTGTGTTTCGTAGTTTAGCCCGGACTGCCCTACCCTACCTTGCTCGTCAAGTATTTTAATTTGAACGGAATAATATTCTTGCAGAGAAGTTATAACAGGTCGCTCTTTATGTTTTAGGTCAGCTTCAAATTGCTCAAAACTAAAAGGTGTCTTCTCAACCTCATACTTTTGAAGCAGCTTCTGAGCCTCAACTAACTTGCCCTCAAGTACAGAATTACATTCTTTGTAATTTGGATGGCTCTTACGAAACTTTCCTAATCCATTGTCTTCTGCTTCGGCAGGCTTCCAATTGCTGAGCGTACATCTGAAGTGTAGAGATTGGTTCGTTACTAATGTTGAGAGAGAATAGTACTTCTTTTCTCTGTTGTTTGTAACTCTGATTGCGATTGAATACTCGTCATTTGTTAGTTTTTTGGTAGTGTTCAATACTACTGATACGGTTGCCATTTGATGCTGATTAAAGCATTAATTGGTAGTACACACGGTAGTACACAAATGATATTTTAGGCCAGATTCAGGATAGTTTAACCTGCTTTACGTTGCGGGAATGCGCTTAATTTGTCCTTAAATGGCAGCACCCCATGCTGGCGCGATACCGGGCTACGCTACATCCCGAAGTGGTTAAACATAATAGCTCAATTAGCAGCCTCAAATGTTTGGAAAGCAAATATAATAAGTGCTCCCGTAAGTGCAAGTGAACATTTTATTTTCTAAATAAATACGGATTATGCTTACTTGTTGCTTTCACCGGATGGCTTTGAAAGCTAAACTTATGAAGTGGTTATTACAAAACTACCTGATATACGCAGAGGGCTGCCATGATCATTATAGGTAATGTTACCTGAGGTCATTAACCATTTTGATTCACCATTATCAAGCGTGGTCATCCTGTAATTCTTAACAATGCGCTTGCCACTTTTCAGAGCTTCGGCAATTGTATTGATCATATCATCTCGAAACTCCTCATCAACAAGCTTTAAACCATCGGTAAGGGTTAAACGCTTTTCTTTTGAAATTCCATAAATCAACCTTCCGTTTTCAGATATGGATAACTCCTGCGTTTCCAGGTTAACAGACCAATAGCCAACATCCGGAAGTTCAACCTCTGTACTGAAGCAATCCAGCGCTTCTAACAGCTTGTTATTGGCCTTGTCGGTTTGTGCATACGCAAGTTCCAACTCTTCGCCAATACTCATCAGTTCGCTTTTTAAATCACTTGCCTCATGACTTAGGGCCTTAACCCTTTCGTTTAAAGCAAGTTCGTTATCTTTTATAATTTGTGGCAACACTGCCAGGTTAGGATTATTTTTGTCTTTTTTATTTTTTATAAAATAAAAATTTATAAAAATCAGGCATGTAATCAGTGAATAAAAAAACAAATTCTGATACCAGCTCCCTACACTCAAGGGGTTTGATAATGAGGAATTTATGGCATTCATTAAGGTCAGGTAAAATTTTTGTTAAATTAATTTGGATTTGCGAAAGTGCAAATAATCTGTCATTAAAACACTTATGAAATTGCAAAACAGACTTAACGGTCAGTTAATTCAGTATAATGTAGTTTTTAACTCCAAAACGCCCTCAAAAATAGTCGCTTATATGCTCTGATCCTCTTTGTTTTTTAATAATTTAGAGTATCTATTTGCTTTTACACAAATTAAATCATTATTACTATGCTTACAGATGTGAACCCCAAATTACCTATGCGTAACAAAGCTATTACTAAAGATTTTTATGTAAATAAATTAGGATTTCAGGAATTTGGCCGTGCCGATTATGATGATTACCTCATGGTACAAAAGGATGACATACAAATTCACTTTTTTATCTTTAAAGAGGTTGACCCTGCAGAAAACTACGGACAGATATATATCCGGACAGATGATATTGAATCGTTTTATCAGCTTGCTAAAAGCCAAAACATAAGTATTACCAAACTGGAACACAAGCCCTGGATGCAGCGCGAGTTCTCCATCCATGACCCTGATAATAATTTGCTTACCGTTGGGCAGAGCATGTTATAAGAGTAAAAATAAAATAAGTTACTTTTAGCCCACAATATCATTTTTAAATCAATACTATTCTAATGAAACCGGTTTTCATTGCCTTATTTGTGTGTTTATTTCTTAACTCATACAGTCAAACACATAATGCTTATGATTTTAAAAAAATTGTTTTTAAAAGTGATTCGGCTGCTTCATTTAATTCACAACTGCCAATTAAATTTGGCATTTTACCCAATATCAAAAATGTACCTTATCAATTTGAATTAAGGCTTTATCCATATTCAAGTTCACTTACTTCAGGCAAAATCATACGGTATTATATTAAAAATGATTCTTTATTTAAAGAGGCATATCAATACGTATTTTATCACAAGCCTGAATTAAACGGTTGGCTACTCGCCAAAAATCAGCCAACCCCTGAGCGATTCTTGATTTACAAAATACAAGAACAAGTTGCATTTATCTTAAATGATGAGCAAATAAGTAATTTAGTTAATTCAAAAGTATTTGAAATTCCTGACTGGGAACAGGAACAGAAAATTCTATTGAAAAACGGTTTGTCAACTGCGAATTTTCCTGCTTTGACTTCGTTTTACTCGTTCTTAGAAATTAAATTAGATACCCATTTCCGTAATCTGAACATAGTATCAGGATCAGAAGCTGCCCAGGTTTATCCCTATTTTCAAAAAGTAAATCACATAGCTAAGCTTCTATCAAATAATCTCATCGATGAAAACCCCTAAGTGTAGGGGTTGATTCACTTTTCAGCATTCACGATATTAACTGAAAAGTTACGGATAAAATAACCATCGTTACTTGTTAACCAGCAACAAATTATTGAGCTTCGAATCGATTAATCTGTATAAGCAAACTAATCATATAATCGATCCTCACTCGAAATGAAAAAATCAATTTGTGCGTTTATTATATTCTTTCATATCGGCTTCCTGGTACAAGCACAAGCCAAACATCATAAACCCATTAGAGTGCTTATAGTAGATGGGTATAGTAATCACGACTGGCAGCAGACTACCAAAATGGTCACACAAATTTTAGGGAAATCTGGATTGTTTACCATCAGTACTTCAACCGCTCCGGCAAACCCAACTGATTCTACGGCCTGGGCAAGCTGGGATCCCCACTTCGGTAAATATGACGTTGTGATTCAAAACACCAATAATATTCAAGCTCCCAAATTGAAATGGCCCCGCCGTATTCAGCAACAACTGGAAAATTATGTCAAAAGCGGCGGCGGACTTTATGTCCTTCATTCAGCAAATAATGCCTATCCGGATTGGGAGGAATATAATAAGATGATCGGGTTGGGCTGGCGCTCAAAAAATTATGGCTATGCCTTAGTTGTTGATTCTTTGGGCCGTATTGATTCTATCCCTCCCGGGCAGGGACAAGAGACCTATCACAATGATCGCAGTAACCTGCTAATCACTATACTTAATGCACATCCCATCAATAAAGGCTATCCTAAACAATGGTTTACGCCCGATGTTGAACTGTACCGTTTTGCACGCGGGCCGGCACAAAACCTTACCGTACTCTCGTATGCTAAAGATCCGCTTACCGGCATTAACTGGCCTGTAGAGTGGGTTTTAAAATATGGCAAAGGTCATGTTTATGTTTCCAGTATGGGCCATTTATGGAAAGGTGATATATACCCGCTTGGCTACAGGTGTGTAGGCTTCCAAACAACAATGATCAGGGCCGCTGAATGGTTGGGTTCTGGCAAAGTGACCTATTCAGTTCCTGAAAACTTTCCAACTACTACCAACATCAGCCTTATTGACGACAAAAAATGATGCAGCTATAATCCGTAATTCAATTATATAAAAAAGCCGCTTTAGAAAACTAAAGCGGCTTTTACTGATGTCACCTTGCCCATACAAATTTCGAACCTTTTCATATATGATTTGGGGAAACTTGCAATGTTATCTATATAGAATATGTTTACTTTAGGGACATATTTTTTAAGTACTACAGAATGAAAGAAACTTTTGAAACTTTTGAAAAACGGTCACATGTCTACAAAATAATATCTTTTGCTATTTTTGCATCGATAACATTTGTCTTCTCTTGCATTTTCTTTTCTAACATTATTTCTAAAGCTCCTCAATTTTTAATGGTCTGTGTTTTTCTTATCTCTATGTTCGTACTTATTTCTTCGATGTTTATTGGAGGTTCGTCAATCAAGACCTATATTATCAACGGACATCTTATCTTAACAGACTCCAGTATTACTCTTAATCAAAATATATATTTTCTAAAAGATTTATTTTGTGTAGAAACCACGGCTGGCAGATATAAAGGTTTAGGAACACGAGGGGGCTTAGATGATGGGACTGGTAATAAAATTACAATTACAACCAAGGATCATATTATTATAAAAACCAAATTTGTAGTAGTTTCTAAAACCCAGAGAGACAATTTGACCAAACTATTAAAATACTGGAAAGCAAATGGTTATAAAATAGTATCAAATGGAATAGATTTGATTTAAGAAATTTCTACTTCCAAAGCTTGACAATCGTCTTTACAGTAAAATAACCTATAAAACAAAAAATCCTGTAGATCAATGGTCTACAGGATTAAAATGATATCGTCGGGATGGCAGGATTCGAACCTGCGGCCTCCACATCCCAAATGTGGCGCGATACCGGGCTACGCTACATCCCGTTTGGTGGTATTTTACACCATTACCTGACTTGCAGGGGCGCAAATGTAATAAGTTGATTGATATTTCATACCATCTGATCAACTTTTTTTTCAGTTTAATTTAATATTGACTTTATTTAAACCGTAGGCATTTGTATAAACACTGTTCAGTTTATTTATTATTGCCACTGTTACAACTTGAAACCAATATTGTATAAATTGCCATGTTTTTACGTTTTAGTTGTATCATATATACACACATAGAGCCGGAATATGAATTCAGCGGAAAATTATGAAGTACTAATCGGTAAGATCAACATCTTTATCAGGAAGTACTATTTCAATAGTTTTTTGCGCGGACTCATATTTTTGGGCGCCGGCCTGTTCACGGCCTACGTGGTTATCACCCTGAGCGAATATTTTGGCAATTTTAATACCGTGCTCAGAACTGTCCTTTTTTACTTTTTCATTCTGCTCAATGCAGGTCTGATATGCTGGCTTATTTTACCATCGTTATTATCGTGGCTTAAACTAAATCGATCTCTCACGCATGATGAGGCTGCCGAAATCATAGGCCGGCATTTTCATGATGTTAATGATAAGCTGCTGAATACCCTGCAGCTCAAAAAGCTGGCTGCTGCCGATGAAAAGCATCGTGCCCTCATAGAAGCCAGTATCGATCAAAAAATCGAAGCTCTGAAACCGGTAAGCTTCCCTTCGGCCATCAATATTCGTGAAAACACAAAATATTTAAAATGGGTTCTGGTTCCCCTGGCCGTTATTGTTGTGCTGGCATTTGCCGCGCCTTCTATATTAACCGAAAGTACCAAAAGGCTCATCAGGCACAATGAATACTTCGCCCCTGTTGCACCCTTTAAGTTTAATGTGCTCAATAAAACCCTTTCGGTTGTGCAGGGCGATGACCTGAAGCTTGACTTGAAGCTCGACGGCGACAAGCTCCCGGCAGATGTTTATGTAGAAACAGCCAATAACACCTTTAAGCTTGATAAAGAAAACATCAGTCGCTTTCATTACCTGTTTACCAACCTGCAGCAAAACACCACGTTTAAATTGATTGCTAACGGCTTCAGTTCTGCTCTTTACACCATCATGGTAAACCAAAAACCGGCATTGCTGAATTTTGATGTAGCACTTACCTACCCTGCTTATCTGCGCAAAAAGTCTGAAAAAATAATCAATGCCGGCGATCTGGTAATACCCGAAGGCACCCAGGTAAAATGGCAACTGCATACACAGCATGCTTCCGGTATACAGTTTTACATAAATGGTGTCACAAAATCGGCAGATTTAAGCGGTACGGATTTGTTTGAATATTCTGAAAAAGTAAATAAAAACGCCATTTATAAATTGGTGCCCGTTAATCCAAAAGTTAACCACCGCGACTCAGCTACCTATCATATTAATGTAATTACTGATGAAGCGCCGGCAATTACCGTTGAGGAAAAGCCCGATTCTATCAGTATGAACGCGCTGTATTTTAACGGAAAAATTCAGGACGATCATGGTTTTTCGTCTTTAACATTCCATTACACCGTTGAGGGTACCGGTAATAACCATCAGCAAAAAACGTTTGTAAAACGTATTAGCACGGCTATGGATCAGGCACAGTCAGATTTTTTTTACTTCTGGAACTTAAAGGAACTGGGTATTGAAGCCGGGGCCCGGGTAACCTATTTTTTTGAAGTTGCCGATAACGACGGTGTAAACGGCCCGAAAAAAGCGCGTAGTGCCGAACGCACTTTAAATATGCCTGATAGCAAGGCCATTAATGAGCAATTAAACGCTGGCACACAGGCCGTGAAGCAAAAAATGCAGTCGGCTATTAAACTGGCAGGTCAGGTTGAACACGATTCGCAAAAGCTGAATGAGTCGTTACTCAATAAAACTACCCTATCGTTTGATGAAAAAAAACAGGTGGAAGATCTGCTGCAAAAACGCCGCGATCTGGAAAACCTGGTCAAAGAGATTAAAGACGAAAATCAAAAAAACCTATATAACCGCCAGGAAAATCAGCAGCAAAACCAGGAGCTGCTGGCCAAGCAAAAACAAATTGAGGATTTGTTTAACAATGTACTTGATCAAAAAACTAAAGATTTGCTGCAAAACCTGCAAAAGCTTTTAGATCAGGAACAAAAAGACGCTACCCTCGATGAGCTTTCAAAAATGCAGATGGATAACAAATCGCTCAAAAAAGAGCTCGACCGTATGCTGGAGCTTTACAAAAAGCTGGAGTTTGATCAAAAGCTGAATCAAAACATTGGCCAACTGAACAAGCTTGCCCAAAAGGAGCAGCAGTTATCAGACAAAACCAATCAGCAGGGTTCTGATCAAAAAGCATTGCAACAAGAGCAGGAAAACCTGAAAAAGGATTTTCAGGACGTAAAAAAGGGATTGGAGGATCTGCAAAAAACAAACGAGCAGGCGGAGCATAAACAGGATTTTGAAAATCCGGAAAAAGAAACTCAAAGCATTGATCAGCAAATGGATCAAAGCAAAAACGAGTTGCAAAAAAACAATAAACCCGGCGCTTCAAAGGCACAAAAGCAGGCCGCAAAACAAATGCAGGATCTGGCGGCCAAAATGCAGCAAAACAATGCCGATGGCGAAAGCAAGGAAAACGCCATTGATGCCCAACAATTACGTGAGCTATTAAAAAGCCTGGTAAACAGTTCATTTAACCAGGAAAAGGTGATGCAAACCTTAAAAACTACCAACCCTACCGATCCATCGTACACTACCCTGTCGCAAAACCAGAAAGATATTAAGGATAACCTTAAAACTGCAGAGGATAGTTTATACTCGCTCAGCAGGCGCATACCGCAAATACAATCAACCGTTAATGAAGAAATAAGCAGCATTAACACCCATATTGACCAGGCCCTTGAAAACCTGGGCGACAGGCGCACAAGCGAAGCTAACCGCCATCAGCAATACGCCATGACCTCCATGAATAATCTGGCGTTACTGCTGAGCGAAGCACTGGAGCAACTGCAAAAACAGATGAGCAAAAGTGGTAAAGGCAAAGGTAAAAAGCAGTCGGTATCGCAATTGGCCAAAATGCAGGAGCAACTTAATCAAAACATGCAAAAGGCCCGCGAGCAAATGCAGCAGCAAGGCAGCCAGGGCAAAAGCCAACAGGGCGATCAGGGTAAAAAGCAACAGAACGGTCAGGGCCAGGGCAGTAATATGAGCGAGCAGTTGGCCCGTATGGCCAGGCAGCAGCAAATGATAAGGCAGGCGTTAGAGCAAATTAACCGTGAAGAAAATAAGGACGGCAAAGGCGGCTTGGGTAATTTGGATAAAATTTCTAAAGAAATGGAACAAACTGAGCATGATCTCGTAAACAGGAAGATTACTGACGACGCCTTAAAAAGACAACAACAAATTCAAAGCCGATTATTGGAAGCTGAAAAAGCCGAACAAGAACGTGAACAAGATAAACAAAGAGAAAGCCAGGCCGGCAAAAGTATACCGCCGGGCTATATAAAAGCGCTGCAGGGGTACCAGCAGCAAAGTAATAAGCAAACGGAGCAAATTAAAACAGTATCTCCGGCACTTAATTTGTATTACAAACAAAAAATTAAAACTTACTTTGATCAACTTAATGCCAAATAATATGGAACAGGCAAATGTTCATACCAGCAGCGAATTGTTTACGTTACAGCTGCCGTCAAAAACGGAAAGCATAGCGCAGCTTGAGTTGTTGATTGAAGAAATTGCTGACAAATATCATGTAGCCGAAGATACTTTTGCCAACATGATGACTTGCCTTAACGAAGCTGCTATTAATGCCATTATGCATGGTAATAAACTGGATGAAACCAAAAAGGTGATCATTAACGCCGAGGTTGATCCTAAACGGATCATATGGACTGTGACCGATGAAGGTGCCGGATTTGATTACAATAACCTGGCCGACCCAACAGCACCCGAAAACCTTGAAAATTTAACCGGACGGGGTGTTTTTATCATCAAACACCTGGCCGATCAGTGCATATTTAACGCTTCGGGCAATACCATCGAACTACACTTTAAAATATAATGCCCGCTATTCAGTTTTTTGAAGAAGATATTAGCTACAAACTAAAAAATAAAGCCCTTGTGCGCCAATGGATCAAAGATACCATCATCGCCGAGGGTTTTAAGTTAAAAGAGCTTACCTACGTTTTTTGTTCAGACGCCTACCTGCTGCCCATGAACCAGCAATATCTTGATCATGATACCTATACAGATATCATTACCTTTGATAATTCGGAGGTAGAAGGCGACATTGTAGGTGATATTTTTATATCTGTTGAACGTATACGTGAAAACGCCGCCAAATTTAAAATAACCGAAACAGATGAAATGCACCGGGTAATTATTCATGGCGCGCTGCACCTTTTAGGATATACGGATAAAACTATTGTTACAAAGCAGAAAATGACTCAAAAAGAGGATGAGTATTTGGCTAAAAGAACTTTTAATAGCTAAATTTACTCTGTTTTATTATCAATTTTAAACCAAATGAAATTACTGACTTTAATATTAGCGTTCCTGTTTATCTCGGCGCCATCATCTGTTTATGAATTTAAACTGAAAACCATCGACGGGCAGGATTTTTCGCTGGCCAAATACAAAGGCAAAAAAGTACTTATTGTAAATACGGCCTCAAAATGTGGCTTCACTAAGCAATATGCCGATCTGGAAAAACTATCTGAGCAATACAAAGGCAAATTAGTAGTGGTTGGTTTCCCGGCCAATAATTTTGGCGGTCAGGAACCAGGTACCAATCAGGACATTAAAACTTTCTGTAAAGAAAACTTTTCGGTAACCTTTCCTATGAGTGGAAAGGTTAGTGTAAAAGGATTGGATATTGATCCTTTGTTCCAGTACCTGACCACTGCACCCAACCCAGAATTTACAGGTGAGATCAAATGGAATTTTGAAAAATTCCTGGTTGACGAAAACGGTAAACTGATTCACCGTTTCAGGTCACAAACTACTCCATTATCTGAAGACATTACCAAATATCTGAACTAAGAATATTGTACGTTAAAGCAAAAAGCCCCCGTTATACGGGGGCTTTTTTTATTCCATTTTGTTTATCAGAAAAAGTGCCTGTTTTTTAGGGCTACCGTTTCGGCTATATGTATAGTATTCTATATAGTTGTAGTTAGTTGTGTTAATTACCTGTAAATTTTATGACACAAAATTTACACGAATCAGCTGTTATCTATGACGAAATAACATTTAAATCTAACGAAATAAACTTTACAAATCATTCAAAGTCTGACTTTTGGATAATTTTATAATGTGTCTATTAATCAATAATGATTTGTGTTTCTTAACAATATCGAATGTTAACTCCGCATTAATTACCGCTATTTTCTTTGGCGTCCGCTTTCTATTTCGCTGCCTTTTCGGTGGCTTTTTGTTTTTCCTTCTGCGCTTTTTCGATAGAATTCTGTTTGGCTTTGGCAGCCTTTTTCTTTTTGTTAAAAAAGCCACGCAACAGGAAATTATACGGTAGCTTGTCTATAGCATCCAACAGACCAACACCATTAAGCACCTCCTCTACCCGTTTATCTATTTCCTGCTGATCATTCATCTCGAGTACACGGGATAAGGGAAATTCCAGGTTCTCGCGCACGGTCATGGAATCATAAAGCTCCGCTCTGGAACAGGAAACCTATTTTTATCCGCAGTTGTTTCAGTTCTTCATCATTCAATTCGGCAACATTCTCCCTAAAAACAGTGATCTCGCCTTCATCAGGTTTAAGCAAGCCTACAATACATTGTATAGTTACCGATTTACCCTGACCAGATTTACCTAAAACCACCATGTTTTCTCCCCTTTCAAGTCGAAGGTGATATTCCTGAGCACTTCCTTATCCATAAACCCTTTTTGAGGCCTTTAGCATGAATAACGACCGCATCATACTTTTTAGCAAGCGCTGCTTTTTGGGTATCGGTATGTTTTTCCACCGCTTTCATATCAATGATAAAATAACAAACTGGTGATTTGAACGGCTATGGCATCAATAACAAATATCCAAAGGGAGGCGGTTACAACGGCCGAATTGGCTGATATACCCACGCTCTCGGTACCTTTATTGGAATGATAGCCCTTATAACAACCTGCAAAACTTATCGCGAAGCCAAAAAACACGATTTTAACAATTGCCGGTAGCAGATCTGAAAAGTCAAGGGATGAAATAGATTTGGTAAAATAAAGAGACAGGCTGATGTTATCAGTAATATTTAGCGCCAGGAAGCCCTAAACAGACCTATAACGTCGCCAATTATGATCAGCAGGGATACCATGACACTGATTGCCAAAACGCGCGTAACAACGAGATATTGCAGCGGGTTGGCACTTGATACCTCCATCGCGTCTATTTGCTCGATAACCTTCATGCTCCCAAGCTCGGCGCCTATGCTCGAAGCTATTTTACCAGCGCATATAATTGCCGTTATAACAGGCCCTATCTCACGTATTAAGGATACGGCCAGCGTTTTAGGCAACATACTGGCGGCTCCCAGCTCAACTAATGATGGCCTGAGCTGTACAATTAAAACCAACCCCATGATAAAGGAGGTTATACCCACCAGCATCATGGAGCGGTAGCCTATTTCATAACACTGCCTTACAAATTCAGAGCATTCAAAGCCGCTTGTAAAAATGTTTCTGAAAAATCAGGTAAAAAACACACATTGCTCACCAATGCCCGGTGCCCGCTTTTCCATCCGGTAATTGCTTGTTCTGCCATACGTTAATATTTTACTTGAGATAAAACAGTGTTTTGCCTCCATATTCGCAGTTCAAGAAAATTAACCTTAGGTTTCGGTTAGCAGGTTTATGACATTGGTACGTCAATGATCAAAAAACGGGAAAGTTCTTCGGGTTCAATTATAAATGAACTGGTATCATAAACACCCAGCGCGTCTCTTTTGTTTAATATGGTACTGTTTATTTTGATAGCACCCTCTAAAACAAATACGTAGGCGCCATTGCCAATGGTTTTAATGTCGTAGTCTATTTGCTGCCCAGCTTCAAAATTACCTATACTAAAAGTGGCATCCTGGTTTATCCAAAGGGTATCCGGGTTTTCAACCGGCGATACCAGGGTTACCAGCTTATTCATGGTTAAAGCATCGGTAAAATTCTTTTGATCATAACGCGGCTGTATATCCCTTACCTTAGGAAAAACCCATATTTGCAGCGTTTTAGCCTCTGCTGTTCTGGAAGCATTGTACTCCGAATGATAAACACCTGTCCCGGCCGACATGATCTGTACTTCGCCTGCGGTTATCACGCCAGAGTTGCCCATACTGTCTTTATGTTCTAAACCGCCTTCTATAGGTATGGTCACAATTTCCATATTATCATGCGGGTGCGTTCCAAAGCCTCTCCCGGCAGCTATAATATCATCATTTAATACTCTTAGTACTCCAAAATGCACTTTATCAGCATCATAGTATGAGGCAAAGCTGAACGAGAAGTTCGCTTTTAACCAACCTATATCATTTTTTCCACGTTCGTTTTCGGGATAAAATATTGTTTTCATGGATTTCCTCCTATTATATGTTTAAACATACAATTTTTATTCCACAATTTAATTATGCGTATTTTTGCAAAAATTATGCGTACAATGGCAAATAAAGCTATTATTGCAGGTTCAAGCGGACTAATTGGCAGTAAATTATTGGATATTTTGCTGCAGGAAGCTTTTTATGATGAGGTTTTAATTCTGGTCAGAAAAGAATTGCCACTAAAGCATCATAAATTGACCCAGTTGGTGGTTGATTTTAACCGGTTAGATACTAATAAAGATCACCTAACCGGCCATGCCCTGTTTTGCTGCCTGGGCACAACCAAAGCCAAAACACCTGATAAGGCTGTTTATCGTGCAATTGACCATGATTACCCTTTGCAATTGGCGCAATTCGCACATCAAAATGGCATGGAACAATACCATTTGGTGTCGTCAATAGGTGCAAACGCGGCTTCATCGGCCTTTTATCTTAAAACAAAAGGCGAAACCGAGAACGATCTGCAAAAGGTAGGTTTACCTGCTCTGTATATCTATCGCCCATCGCTGTTAACCGGCGACAGGCAGGAAAAGCGGGTAATGGAAAAAATAATAACTGCACTATATATAATAATAAACCCTTTACTATTTGGCGGGTTAAAAAAATACAGGAGTATACCAGCGGCAACGGTGGCAGCTGCCATGTGCAGGCAATCAATACAAAATACAAAGGGCTTGTTTATTTACGAGTCTGATAAAATAAAACAATTAGCGTGAGTACTTACATTTCTGCCGAGAATCTTGGTCATCAGTTTCATGACAACTGGCTTTTTAAAAACATCACCATTGGTATTAACCGTGGGCGCAGGGTTGCGCTGGTGGGTGTTAACGGAGCGGGTAAATCTACCCTGTTAAAATTACTATCGGGCCAGCTTAAGCCTACCGAAGGCAAGGTGGTGCAAAGCCGTGACCTGAACATGGGTTACCTGGAGCAAGACCCTCATTTTAAAAATGCTGTTACCATTAGCGATTACATTTTTCATGCTGATGATGTACAGCAGCAGCTGATCCGTCGGTATGAAGAGCTGTTGGAGAATGAACCTGACAATGCCAAGGCTATTGAAAAGGTAATGGAAGAGATGAGCAACGTTGATGCCTGGGAATATGAGTATAAGATCAAGACCATTTTGGGCCGGTTGGATATTCATCACCTCAACCAAAAGATCAACACCCTATCGGGTGGGCAAAAGAAACGTTTGGCACTGGCCAAGCTGTTAATAGAAGATCCGGAAATTTATATTCTGGATGAACCTACCAACCACCTGGACATTGATACCATTGAGTGGTTGGAGAAACTTCTGACCGAAGGTAATAAAACCATACTGATGGTTACTCACGACAGGTATTTCCTGGACAATGTTTGTAACGAGATATTGGAGATAGACCGCGGCAAGATACTCCCCTACAATGGCAGCTATGGCTACTACCTGGAAAAGAAAGCTGAGCGCGATGCAGCCGACGAAGCAACCTTTCAAAAAAACAGCAACCTGCTACGCAAGGAGCTGGAATGGATGCGCCGTCAGCCTCAGGCCCGCGGAACCAAATCAAAGGCACGTATTGATGCTTATTACGAGCTGGAAGAAAAAACCAAGGCTGGCGGTATTCGCGACAAAGTGGAGCTAAGTGTTAAAACAGCACGCCAGGGCAATAAGATCATGGAGATGGAGCACCTGTATAAATCATTTCGTGACCATACCTTTATTAAAGACTTTAGCTATACCTTTAAAAAAGGCGACCGTATAGGTTTAGCCGGACGTAATGGTAGTGGTAAATCAACCCTGCTTAATTTAATCACCGGAGCTCTGCAGCCTGATCAGGGAACTGTTGTTAAGGGTGAAACCACTGTAATAGGATACTTTCACCAGGCTGGCTTAACCTTTAAGGAAGATGAAAGGGTTATTGATGTTGTAAAGAACGTAGCGGAGTTTATCACGATGGCTGATGGTAAAACCATATCAGCCTCTGCCCTGCTTACGTTGTTCCTGTTCCCTCCTGCTAAGCAATACGGTTTTATATCAAAATTGAGCGGCGGCGAAAAGAAACGTTTACAGCTGATGAGCATCCTGATGAAAAACCCAAACTTTTTGATTCTGGATGAGCCTACCAACGATCTTGATATTGATACGCTAAACGTATTGGAAGAGTTTTTAACCAATTATGGCGGTGTATTGATGATGGTATCGCACGATAGATATTTGTTAGATAAGTTGACCGAACAGCTTTTCATAATGGAAGAAGGCGGCAACGTACGTATATATAATGGCAACTATTCGTCATACCGTTTAGAGTTAGAAGAAGCTAAGCAACAGAATAAAAAAGCTCCTGTTGCCCCCGCTCCTGTTGCTGCCCCCGTTCCTAAAAAGAGCAAACTAAATTTTAAGGAAACCAAGGAACTGGAAACACTGGAAAGCGAAATTGAGCAGATAGAAAACCAGTTAAAAGATAAAAACAACCAACTAAACGCGGTAGGTATTGAAGCTTCAAAACTTAACGAGATCATTGGCCAGATTGAAACTTTAAACAAGCAATTGGATACTAAAAGCACTCGTTGGATGGAATTAACTGAACTAAAAGAATCATAATATGAAGACTTCGGATATCATAGCATCTGTTGGCGTAATTATCCTTTTAATAGCTTTTTTATTAAATTTATATAAGAAACTACCAGCAGAAAGCAAGCTTTATAGCCTTTTAAACTTCCTTGGTGCAGGTACCTGCTGCTACGCGTCATATATGGTCAGCTTCTATCCTTTTGTAGTATTAGAAGGCGTATGGGCATTTGTTGGTTTAATATCATTATTCAGGGTTCCACGTGGAACATCTGTATAGAATAGATAATTTTGCAGGCTAACGCCTGCTTTAAATAAATTTTTATAACCATGTTCCACGTGGAACATGGTTATAAAAACAAACTTTACATACTTTAAATAGTAAACGTTTAATCACTGATAATCTACCTGTCAGGACTATATTTTAAACCTTATACAAGTACTATTTAAGCTATAATCAATAGAAAAAATTAGAATGTTCCACGTGGAACATGGAGGTAAAAATGTTTAAGAAATATAATGTAATAGTTGTTGGTGCAGGCCATGCCGGCTGTGAAGCTGCTGCTGCTGCTGCCAACCTCGGATCATCTGTTTTATTGATCACCATGAACATGGGAACCATTGCACAGATGAGTTGTAACCCCGCTATGGGCGGTGTTGCTAAGGGCCAAATAGTGCGCGAGATTGATGCTTTGGGTGGATATTCTGGTATTATTACTGATAAAACCTCCCTGCAATTCCGCATGCTTAACCGCTCGAAAGGTCCTGCCATGTGGAGCCCACGAGCGCAAAGTGACCGTATGCGTTTTGCAGAAGAGTGGCGTTTAGCTCTTGAAAATACCCCTAATGTCGACTTCTGGCAGGACACCGTTAATGCCCTATTGGTAAAAGATAATACCATTAAAGGTGTACGTACATCTATAGGTGTAGAGATAGAAGCTGATGCTGTTGTACTCACTAATGGTACTTTTTTAAATGGTATCATCCACATAGGTGAAAAGCGATTTGGAGGCGGTAGAGCCGGTGAAAAGTCAGCTACTGGCTTAACCGAACAGTTGGTTGAACTGGGCTTCGAATCGGGCCGAATGAAGACCGGTACCCCTCCCCGTATTGATGGCCGTAGCCTAAACTATAGCCTCATGGAAGAGCAATGGGGTGATGAAGAACGTGGCCGTTTTTCATTTACCGATGTGGAGATGATACAACAACAACGCTGCTGCTGGATCACCTATACCAATCTTAAGGTACACGAAACCCTGAAAGAAGGCTTTGAAAAATCGCCCATGTTTACTGGCCGTATTAAAGGTTTAGGCCCTCGTTACTGCCCGTCTATTGAGGATAAAATAAACCGTTTTGCTGAGCGTGACCGTCACCAGATATTTGTGGAACCAGAAGGATTGAATACCGTAGAGATCTATGTTAACGGATTTTCTACCTCCCTTCCGGAGGATGTACAGTATCGTGCACTTACCCAGATACCAGGCTTTGAGAACGCCAAAATGTTCCGCCCGGGTTATGCTATCGAATACGATTACTTCCCGCCTACCCAGTTAGGTTTAACTTTAGAAACCAAATTGGTGAGCAACTTATACTTTGCCGGACAGATCAACGGTACCACCGGTTATGAAGAAGCAGCATCACAAGGCTTCATTGCAGGTATCAACGCGCACCAAAAAATCAATGATAAACATGAGCTGATACTAAAAAGATCAGAATCATACATTGGTGTTTTAATAGATGACCTGGTAACAAAAGGTACCGAAGAACCATACCGCATGTTCACATCAAGAGCCGAACACAGGCTATTGCTGCGCCAGGATAATGCCGATATCAGGTTGAGCCCTATGGGTCATGAGCTTGGTTTGATCAGCGATGAGCGTTTAGAAAAGGTAAAACAGAAGGTTAAAAATTCTGATGATATTGTAGCTTACACCAAAAGTAAATCTATCGATCCATCAAATGTAAATACCTTGTTAGAGGAATTAGGTACCAGTCCCCTATCGCAAAATGCCAAACTATTTAATTTATTGAGTCGCCCTCAGGTTGGTTTTAATGAGCTTAAAAAAGCTGACGCTCCTCTGACTGAATTACTATCGGCCTATGATAAAGAAACTATTGAGCAGGCTGAAATAAAAATTAAATATGAGAGTTACTTTATAAAAGAACTGGAAATTGTTGACCGCATGAAGAAGATGGAAGACCGGGAAATTAATCCCGAATTTAATTACCATACTTTGGTATCACTTTCAAAAGAAGCACGCGAAAAATTAATGAAGATAAAACCACGCACCTTAGGTCAGGCCTCCCGAATTTCGGGTGTTTCGCCGTCTGATATCTCGGTTTTGATGGTACATGTATCAAGATAGTATATAAACAACTGATAATTAATTAGTTATAAAATATCGCTTTAAATCAATTATTTTCAATTTTTAATATTACCGTTCATAAAAACATAAAAATCGCTTATATCGCCTAAAAACCATGTTAAACAAAAAACAGGTCAATTATTACAGTTTTATACCCTATTTTATTGTTGTTTTATTCCTTTTTGCGTGCGCTGCCCAGCAACCACCCCAGGGCGGGCCCCGTGACCACACACCTCCCAAATTGGTGAAGGCTGTACCCGCGAATAAAACACGTAATTTTAAAGCCAAAGAAATTGACCTGGAATTTGACGAGTTCATTAAACTGACCAATCAGTACCAGGAGATCAGTATGAGCCCGGCGATGGAAAAATTACCGGAATACAATTCGAACAAACGCAACCTGAAAATAAAATTTAAAGACACGTTGCTGAAAAATACAACCTACGTGATCAGCTTCGGAAAATCGATACAAGATGTGAACGAAAGTAACGTGCTGAAAAATTTCACCTATGTTTTTTCAACCGGCAGCCATATAGACTCGTTAAGTATATCCGGGACTGTAACTAATACGCTAACTCAGGAAAAAGAGAAAGATGTTACTGTTTTTATTTTCCCCGTTAAGCAGGATACTCTTTTTGGAAAAAAGAAACCAAGCATTTTTGCTGCTACAGATTCATCAGGAAATTTTAGTCTGAACAATCTACGTGAAGACGATTACAACATCTATGCCTTGAAAGAGGCCTCTCCTAACAAGATATTTGATAATGAAGCCAACGAGTTGATTGCCTTCCAGAAAAATCCTATTCACTTACGGTCTGACACTTCAAATGTTCAGCTTAATTTATTTAAACAGCTACCTCAAAAATTCAGGATAGCCGAGAAAAAATTTGATACAGATGGAAAGTTGTTTTTTGTTTTTAATAAGGCTTTAAATAACCCGGGAATGAAAGTTATTTATCCCGCTGATATTGATAATCAAAAACAGGTAGAGTTCAGTAAAACCAAGGATACGGCCTCTGTATATATGCGCAATATGACTTTTGATTCTATCCGTGTGGCCATTTATGACGATGGGAAACCTATTGATTCGGTATCGCTCACTAAAGGTAAAAAGGAGAGTTTTCAGCGTACGCTTACATTTAAATACAATATCAATGGCAATAATTTGCTTAAGCCAGGCAACGATCTGAAAATAACGGCGAGCTTACCCATAGAAAATTTCAATAACGGTCAGATAACCTTAAACGAGGATTCTATACCTGTTGTACAAAGCGATTACACCCTGCAAAAAGATACAGGAAACTTTAAAAACCTAAACATCAAATACCGCTGGCGGCAAGGAAGTAAGTATGAACTTATTTTTAATGAAGCCGCGTTCACCTCCATTTATGGCGAAAAAAATAAAAGGGTATCTAAAAAGTTCCAGGTAGATAAAACTGAAAACTACAGTACCCTCACCATAAAAGTTACTGTACCCGATACTGCTAAAGCCTATGTAGTTGAATTATTAAGCGATAAGGGTGAAAAGAAAGAGATACTCCAAAGCAATTACATCAGGCGTAATACCTCATTGGTTTATCGTAATTATTTGACCGGTAAATACATGGTCAGAGTTATTTATGATGAAAACCGTAATGGCAAATGGGACAGCGGTAACGTAAAGCAAAAGCGACAGCCCGAGAATATATGGGTAAGTGATAAAGAAATATCCCTTCGGCCCAACTGGGAGGCCGAAGAGGCTATTACCATACCCAAGGAGCATATTACTCCTTAAACCAACCAGAATACATGATATAGTTATTAGGTAATTGTTTGAGCAAGGCTTTTTGCTCATCTGTTAATGGCTTTATCTTCTTTGCTGGAATGCCGGCATATAAGTATCCTGATTCGCAAATGGTATTTTCCAATACTACAGCACCTGCAGCAATGATCACAAACTCGTTCACTACGGCATGATCCATCACGATGGCACCCATACCTACCAGCGTATGATCATGAAGCGTACAACCGTGTACAAGGGCGTTATGCCCAATAGATACATAATTACCGATGTTGGTAGGTGCCTTTAAATAAGTAGCGTGTATAACGGCTCCATCCTGAATATTGGTGTTATCGCCTATTTTTATATAATGCACGTCACCACGAATTACGGCATTGAACCAGACCGAGCAATTAGCTCCCATCACTACATCGCCAACAATGGTAGCATTAGGTGCAATAAAGCAATCATTGCCCCAAACCGGGCTTTTATCTTTCACAGGTAGTATAACAGGCATATATATTAATTATTGATTTGTTGATTGATTGGATTATTGAATTTTTAATTATGTTTGATTATCAATTTTAAGCGGAAATAGCTCAGCTGGTAGAGCATCAGTTTCCCAAACTGAAGGCCGCGGGTTCGAATCCCGTTTTCCGCTCA
>NZ_JBCECK010000050.1:33893-36559 GCF_039207105.1 Mucilaginibacter sp. | reverse complement strand
GCATTGGATTCAGGGTCAAAGTATAACTCCTTGTTCCAGCGTTCATCAGGCACCTCGGTAACGCAATCCTTTCCTAATAGGATATTGCGCCAGTATTCTTCCAGGTTTTTTGCCTGTGGGAATATACAGGCCATCCCAACAATGGCCACATCAAGAGACTTCTCTGTTGATTGTGGTATTTCGGATAACGTTGCGTTAAGGATATGCTGATAGTTATTCGCAGCCACATCCTGGTGCAGATCAAGCAATGAAATAACCTGGTTGTGCATAACAGCTACCTGGCCAATCATATACATACCTAAATTAAGCTGATCGGCTTCATTAATGGTTACCAAATCGTTCCCACGGCGCTCAATACCTTTAGCAGCAATACGTAAGCGGCCAACATTCAGAGTCTCTAATTGTTCCCAGATCTCTTTTTTGTCTACGCCAGCCTCTTGCAATTTTGCTTTTTCTGTGTTAAAAAAATCTGCAAATGGCGAATTCAGACATCTTGTTTCATGTCCCGGAGCTGTTTCAAGGAGTACCGTATCGGTAGCCTGCATGGCTTGTTCCTGAAATTTATCTTGTATAGCGCCGGTTAAAACGGCTTCTTTGGTATATAAATAAGCCGTGCCCATTAAAACACCTACTTTTACACCTTTAGCGGCTAAAGAGGCGGCCATTACAGCTATAAATGCAGCTGAAAAAGAATCATGGATGCCTCCGGCAAAAAATACACTGAGCTGTTCCGGCTGATCTTCTTTTAACAAGCGTTCTATTTGCTTTTCCCAAAGCACCATACTTGAAAGTGGGCCAACATGTCCGCCGCATTCCCTGCCTTCAAAAACAAATCTTTTAGCACCCTCTTTTAAAAACATATCCAAAAGAGATACTGAAGGCACGTGTAAAAATGTTTTTATACCTGCTTTTTCAAGTGGTTTTGCTTGCGAGGGCCTGCCACCTGCAATTAATACAACCGGCGGTTTAGCCTCCAGTATATATTGTATTTGTTCGTCGCGCAGCTCCTGTGGTGCAAAACCGAGTATGCCTACGCCCCATGTTTTTTCTCCTGCAAGCTTTTTTGTATCGGTGATCAGTTCTTTTGCTCGTTCACCCTTTAATAGTGATAGTGCTATAAAAGGCAATGCGCCCGCTTCTGCAACCGCATCAGCAAATGGTGCAACATCACTTACCCTGGTCATCGGTCCTTGGGCAATAGGATAAGTTATATTAAGGTCTTTTGCTAAAGCACTGCCTGGTCTGATCACATTTAATGCCTTAGCCTGATTTAAGTGCCCATATATGGCTTCTTTTATACCAAAGATGAGCTTATTTAGCTTTTTATACCGGTTAACCAGATCTGTAGCTATTGAAATATCCTGCCCCATAGGTATATAGCTTTTTTCAGGATCAAGATCTGTAAAGTAAGGCTTTAGATGATTGTAAGTGACATTTTCAGGCAGGGTAGGAGAGTTAGGACGGACAAGTACACGGTAATTATCTATTAATCTTGTTTCAGTGCCGCTTAGTTTGGTGCAAAGTTCTTTTAATAATTTTGGTGCTGAACATTCCGGAAATAATGCAAGTTGGCTATCAAGTACAATACCTTCTGCACCTTGCGCACATACTGCCGCCGCAGTATGTATACCTATACCGCCTTGTACCCAAACAGGAATATCTTTAATTTCTTGAATAACACGTTGAAATAATACAAATGAAGATTCGTAACCAACGTTTCCGGTACCTTCATTCCCTTTTAAAATGATACCATCGGCAGCTTCTGCTTTTGCCCGCTTTGCTGACTCCAGATCATTCACCTGGTAAATTAATTTAACTTCCTTTTTAGACTTGATTTTTACACCATAAGGTATAATAACCGTACTAACTTGTTGAGGAAGCTTTATGGATGTAAAATCGGTTGAAACAAAACATACGCCAAAATCATCTAAACCGCTTTTTGCTAATTTTTCAAGCGCCTCTTTTGCAATGATTTTGTTATACCCAAGGTTTAAAACAGGAAAAGCTCCTGCTTTATGCAATTCAAGTGCAAGTGACACATCGGGCTTTTCAAATGGGGTAATTCCAATTATTGCACGTTTTTTCATGATACAGGGATAGATATGATATTTAAACTTTGATAGTTATCAGTAAAACCTACCACTAAATCCCCAATGCCGGATATATAGAACAATTTTAATATTATGGTAGATTAAATAATAATTCGATCAAATACTTAATCAAAAAAGTAATAATTTAACAATAAAGCTAACTTTATCTTATAAATTACACAATAATAAGACTATATTTTTATATTTATGCACAGTGAATACAATGAACAGAAAAAGAATAAAACGTGCTTAATGCTCTAAATTTGGGATGTATTACTAATTTTATCAGTTTTATGGGTGGGAATAAAGTGCTAAAGCCTAAATAATAATGATAATTATAAATTTCTTAATAAGCAAGTTGAGTATTTATGTATTGTTTTTAAATTATTCTTTATTTAGTTGTCATTAATATAAAATATCTTCCCTTTTGTTATTAATTAAATAAAATATTAATAATACGTATTTTAAGAATAAAAAATTAATAATTAGAATTCCATATAAATAAATATATAGAGCAATTATTTTGATTAATGTATTTATCTGTTAATTAACTTTTAAAACCCAATGGAGTATAAA
>NZ_JBCECK010000050.1:0-33883 GCF_039207105.1 Mucilaginibacter sp. | reverse complement strand
ATATAGTATTCTTTCATTTTAGGAAATACAAGGATTTTATTTATATAAGTTTCCTCTTGTTATTATTTTGTTTTTAAAAAACTATATTGATTGTCAATTAGGTAAATGAAGTTTTTGTTAATTAATGACAATAACTTTACTAATTCTTAATAGTTGAAGGCTTATTATGGCATCTAATAATATGATGCTATACAAGAGATATACCCCCTCATTGCGATCGTAATATTAAAATTTAAGTAAAAGAAAAAGGGGCCATATTTTAACGGCCCCTTTCCTTTTATTCAAGAGAGATGGATTTTTAATTTACATCAAACCACAGCTTAGTTGTTAGTACGTCTGCACCCTGATGGGCAACAGCAGAAGTATAATTCGTACCATTGAGCGATTGTTCTTTTCCCGGATAAATAAACCTAACCGGCATTTTTCCGTTAAGGGCACCAGCAACAGCAGGCTGTAATTGAGGGTAGTCAAGTCTGCGCCATTCTGCAAAAGCTTCCAAGCCCTGTCCAAAAAGGGCTATCCATTTCTGGTTACCAATTGACTTCCTGAAATTTGTGGCATCATACTTCACGGCATTTGAAGCTGCATAAGTGGCGGCGGTTGCATCGGCAATTCCATATTGTTTTAATGAAGCCAGTACAGCCTGGTTATAAAGATCAGCAGCATTTTCAGCAGTGAAGCCCCTTGCTGCTGCTTCGGCTCTATCAAACAATGTTTCAGCGTAACTAATTATAACAGCAGGAGCATGAGGTGCCAAAAAATAAGTTCCTGGTTTTGAAGTTTTGCTGAAGCCAAGATTACTGGCATCGCCTACTAATAAGCCATTAGGTATACCTACATAGGTTTGAGGTGTAGCATCCTTTGTTGGGCTGGCATAAATAGGTAAACGAGGATCATTAAGCTCAAACAATTTATCAACGATTGTTTTGCTGATACGATAGTCGTCGCGGGTGTCAAATAAATTACTGATTGGGTTTTGATTAGGTGAATCAAGGTACACCAATTGAGCAATTTCGGTGTTTGCGCTGATGTATCCACTTCCTTCAGCTTGTATATCTGCCAAAACCTGTTTGGCTTTTTCTGGCTCACGGTCGGCTATGCGAAGAGCTATCCGCAAACGCAAGGAGTTTGCAAATTTTTTCCAAAGACCAATGTTATTGCTGTAAATAACATCGCCTGCAATTGCCTTACCACTTGGGTCAAGAGATGCCTGAGCTGCTTTCAAATCATCAAGCAAGGCAAAATAAATATCTTTTTGTGCATCATAAGCAGGTGTAAGGAATTGCTCAATATTGGATGCTTGCTTGTACGGGATATCGCCGTATTGATCTGTAAGCAATGAAAATACCCATGAGCGTAATACCAATGCCACTCCCTTATAATTAGGATTTGCTTGCGCATCAGCAATGGAAATAATCTTGTTAAGATTAACTATACCTTTAGAATAGCCAATATTCCACAGATCCTGAAACGAGGTATTGGTATAGATATATCTATCGGGGTCTGTATATTGAATTTTGGCCCAGTACTGTACAAATAACAAGCTTGCATCCATGTTATTGGCGGTACCCCAATAGGTATCAGCTGTATTTTTAATTGCAGCGGTTAACAGGTAATCAGGCTGAGGGTTTTGTGTTGCGTTTGGATCTTTGTTAATGTCTGACAGTTCTTTTTTGCAGGATGTTGCCACAGATAATAATACGGCACCTGATAATAGTATTGATATATATTTAAGTTTCATGATCATTAAAATTTAAGGTTAACATTAAAACCAATGTTACGTACGGTTGGTAGGGTAAGGTCTTCCAATCCCTGACCATTGCCTGTACTAAAAGCTGTTTCCGGGTCAATATTAGGAACGTTTTTATGGATGATCAGTAAATTACGTCCAACAATTGCAAAGCTTGCTCCCTGGAAGCCAATGCTTTTTGCCCATTTTTGAGGTACGGTATAACCCAATTTTATTTCCCTTAATTTAACGTATGATGCGCTGTAAACAAATGGCTCATCGGCATTGGTTAGCGCTTTGTAATATGACTGTGCAGATATAATCGTGGTGTTTTTACTACCATCAGCCTTTACACCGTTATAAATGATTCCATCATGATTAACCGTTTCGCCATTAGGCCCGGCAGCCGCTGTAGTCGGAATCGCGGTTGAACCTGAGTTGTAATAACTCAAACCTCCATTGGCAGTACCGCGACCTGGTAGGGTTGATGCCAATATGCCTGTGTAAGTACCGGTAGCGTTAGTTCCTGAATATATTGAACCACCTATATGCGCATCAATCAATACACTTAAATTGATGCCTTTATAAGTAAAACTATTATTGATACTTCCTAACCAGTTAGGAGTATATTTACCCAGGTACCGTATAGTGGGATCAACAGCCGGTGTTCCATCATCGTTAACAATAACCTGACCGCTTGCGTTACGTTTAAAGGTTGTTCCGTAAATAGAACCATAAGGTTTACCCACAGCAGCTAATACCTGTACGGTACCGTCAGAGCCTAATAAGAAGTTTTGTAATCTGCCTTCATTATCTAAAGAAACAACTTTGCTCTTATTGCGTGAATAGTTTACATTAATATCCCAGCTGAAGTCTTTAAGTTTTACCGGTGTTAAACCTAACTGAACTTCTAACCCTTTATTATTGATTGTGCCTCCATTGATCAGTTTCTGGCTAAATCCAGTAGTTTGGCTTACGTCAACATTTAATATCTGGTTAACACTGTTAGTATTGTAAACACTGGCATCTAAATGGATCCTGTCATTAAAAAATCCTATTTCAAAACCTGCTTCTGCCGATGTTGTGGTTTCTGGTTTTAAATTTGGATTCAATTGTATGGTATTAACATTCTGCTGAGGATTTGTACCAAATGGAGCAGTAAAGGCGTAGGTGGTTAATAATCGGTAAGGATCGGTATCTTTCCCTACTTTTGACCAACCGCCACGCAATTTTAAATAGCTTAATACATCACTCTTAATGTCCAAAGCTTCTGACAATACCAAACTTCCATTAACTGAAGGGTAGAAGTAAGATAGACTTGCCCTTGGAAGGGTAGACGACCAATCGTTGCGGGCCGTAACATTTAAATATGCGTAATTCCTGAAGCCGATTTGTCCAGATGCGAAATAGCTATATATTTTTGATTTGGCATAGTTGCTTGATGATATCAATGGATCACGTGAGTTACTTAAGGTATATAAACCATTTACAGCTAATTTGGGAGCTTTTTGATCGTGATTTTCTAATAAATTCACTCTGATGTTACCGCCTATTAATGCATCGAAAGAAAAGTCATCATTTAACTTTTTGGTATATTGTAAACGACCCTCGGTATTTGTTTCGGTAACATCATAGGCATCTTCTTCATACGAGCCAAATGGCGTTCCATTGGTGCCGTAGGCTATTTTGATCTTACGGCGGTCATTATAATAATCGGTACCGGTGCGGAAGTTTGCGGAAAGCCCGTCGATGATCTTATAGTTTAATTCAGCACTTCCTATGAAACGATTCTTAGTTTGACTTACCGTATTTTCATAGGCCATAAAATAAGGGTTGCTATAGTAGCTATTGTTCCAGTTGAAAGAGTTGCCGTTAGCGTCTAAATAATTTTTTAATTGGCTTACATCAACCTGGCGACCAAACCATGTGAATTGCAACATGGTGCTGGTAGCTCTTTTTCCACCTGATCCCGGTAAATTGGCTGCATCATCCTTAATATAATTGGCAATGGTAGTTAAAGTTAACTTAGGTGTGATTTTGTAAGTGGCATTCAATATAAATGAGTTACGGCCTTGTTCGGAATTTGGAATAACCCCGGTTTGATGCAGGTTATTATATCCTAACCTGAAATCGTATTTGTCACCTGAACTTGCTATTGAAACCCCATTATTTAGTGTAACACCGGTTCCGAAAAAGCTTTTCACATTATCCGGGTGAGCTATAAATGGCACAGCTTTACCATTTGAGTTAAATTGAGGGATGAGCGCACCATCTAAAGCAGGGCCCCAACTTTCATCCACACCGTCATTTACGCCTCCGCCTTTGCCATCTACATAGCTGAACTTTCCGTTTGAGCCCTGTCCGTATTGATTTTGGTAATCTGGCAGGCCCAATAAATTTGAAAATGAGGTGTTTGAGTTAATAGTAATACCTAAGCCTTTGGTTCCTTTACCACTTTTGGTTTTAATTAAAATTACACCATTAGCCGCGCGTGAGCCATAAAGCGCTGCCGCGTTAGGGCCTTTAAGTACAGTAAGTGATTCTATATCTTCTGAATTAAGATCAGAAATAGCGTTGGCGAAATCCCTTGAACCGCCAGTTCCTAAAAACTGTCTGTTATCAACTGGGATACCGTCAACAACAAACAGAGGTTGATTATCACTGGAAATCGATGTTTCGCCGCGAATAACAATACGGGATGATCCCATATCACCCTGGCTGCTGGTAATGTTTACACCGGCAACTTTTCCGGTTATCGCATTCACCAGATTGGTTTCTTTTGCCTCAGATATATCTTTTGATTTTAGTCCCTGTACAGCATAGCCCAGCGACTTTTTATCTTTAGATATATTTAAAGCTGTAACCACAACCTCATTTAAGGAATTGGCAGCCCCCTCGAGTACTATTTTAAGCGCCGGTTCATTTTTGGTGATTGGAATTTCAAGCGTGGTAAAGCCAATGTATGATATTCTTAAAACATCGTTTACTTTGGCATTAATAGCGAAATTACCATTATTGTCTGTTTGTACACCGTTTGTACTTCCTTTAATAGCCACGGTTACACCGGGTAATGGTAATCCGTCGGACTTAGCGGTTACCACTCCGCCCACTTTAACAGATTGCGCCGCAACTGTTTGGATAAAAATAAGAGGCAACAAAATTGCCAATAACAATTTGTAAATTTTAAACATGGTGATAGATCGTTAAATGATTATTGATAACCAGATACAGGATTTAAAAGACGATCAGTTAATTTTAGCTGGCGATAGTAAAATTTATTCGGCAGTTTCTAATGTCTTGTAAAGTTGTAAAGGCTGTGATTATTGAACTGTTTTACACGTACAGGTGAAAGTACAGTAATTACAATTTATTTTAACAGCAACAACACATGCCTTGCATACAGGCAATTAGGGAATTAAAGATAGTAATGTTTGTAGAAGAATGACCGATAGAATTTGTGTTTAAGGTTGTACTTTTTGTTTTCATGTACTGATTAATGTTAAAATTAGCTTAGTGAACAAACGTTCCTACATTTAAGGATACCGACATGAACACTATTTATAAAATAATTAATTAAACAGAATACAGAAGGAGAGGAGAGCAGATTTGCGATTGTAAGATATATAGTAGCATCATTATCTTTTCTGCCTGCTGGCAGATAGGAATTAGCACCTTTATAACATTTGTATAGGTTGCTAAGACATCACAGGGCCTTTCCCTCAGTCTTTCTGGATAATTAAAATAAAGAACGTTTATACTGCAAAAGTATAAAAATTCTATTAATCCTATAGATTTTATTCTTATTTAATTATTAAAACGATTAAGTAAATAATTAAAATGTTTTTTAAACAATATGAGCCTAAAAATTAGAGATTTGTTGTTGATCTGTTTTTGGATTATTAACCAATTATATTACTGCCAACTATGCAATTTAAACGGAGCCTTTGTCTGTTAGGATTATTCACACTTTTTTATGGAAACAGTAACGCCCAAAATTCTGTTTCAAAGAAACAACTTGACGAAGTTGACTATGTAAACCCGATCATAGGCACTGCTGTTAAAGGCTTTAGCAAGGGTTTGTTGGAGGGCAACGGCGGAGGTGGCACAATGCCATGCGTAAACGTACCATTTGCCATGACGAATTTTGTTGCCCAAACCCGTGAAAACAAAATGAGTTACATGGTGTATCAGTATGAAGATAATTCGGTTATTGGCCTTACCGCCACTCATCAACCAACAGTGTGGATGGGCGACTATGGTTATGTTTCTGTTATGCCACAGGTTGGTAAGCTTAGGGTTTTGCCTAAAGAAAGGCTATTAAAGTTTAATCATTCGGATGAAGTTGCCAAACCTTATTATTATTCAGTAAAGCTAAAAACTGCCGAAACAACCAAGATCAAGGCCGAAATTGCAGGTGCAAATACATGTGGTATGTTCAGGTTTACTTTCCCTAAGGCAGATCAGGCTCATATTATTATACAAGGAATTAATCTTAACCCTGAACTTAAGGATTGGGCTAATGACTATACCGTGCGGGTGAAAAAGCTGAAAGGATATGTTCATGTTGATACGGTAAATAATGAAATAACTGGCTACAATCCCGACCGGCAATCGGCTCAGCTTGGCCCGGAGTTAAAAAACTTTAAAGGTTATTTCGTGATCAAATTCAACAAGCAGATAAAAAAATATGGTACCTGGGACAAACAGGTGATCAATAAGGGTAGCCGTGAACAGTATGGTACACGGATGGGGGCGTTTATTTCCTTCCGTACTAATGCTAATGACGAGATCAGGGTTGTGGTAGCAACATCATTCATCAGCCTTGACCAGGCCAGGGAAAACCTTAAAAGAGAAATTCCGGATTGGGACTTTGACAAGGTAGTTCAAAACACAAGGACCCAATGGCAGCAAGCGTTAAAATCTGTACAAATAAGCGGGGCTACTAAAGAGCAAAAAACTATATTTTACACAGCCCTGTTTCATACCATGTTATTTCCAAGGCAGTTTTCAGAGTATGGAAGATATTACAGTGCCTTTGATGATAAGGTGCATAAAGGCGAATCATACAACGATTATTCCCTTTGGGATACTTTTAGGGCTCTGCACCCATTGTTAACGCTTACACAACCACAACGAGTTGATGGTATGGTGCAATCGTTATTACAAATGTACAAGGAGGGGGGCTGGATGCCAATGTGGCCTAATCCAACTTATACCAATATCATGATAGGCACCCATGGCGATGCAGTCGTAGCAGATGCTTATGTAAAAGGTTTCCGGGGTTTTGATACAAAACTGGCTTATGAGGCCCTGCACAAAGACTCCTATGATGCACCTGATGGTGATACACATAAAAGATGGGGAGACAGAGATCTGTGGACAAGCTTTGAAGCACGCGGCGGGCTCACCAATTATCATAAATTAGGTTATATCCCGGTTGACAAAACACGTGAATCTGTATCGCGCACGATTGAATATTCAATTGATGATTATTGCGTAGCCCAAATTGCTAAAGGTTTAGGTAAAGATGATGACTACAAACAATTAATGGCCTGGAGTAAAAATTATCAGAACGTTTATAACAAGGCAACCGGATTTATGGCGCCGCGTAATGCTGATGGCCATTTCTCGGCCAAGCCCGATTCTGGTTTTACCGAAGGTACCAAGTGGACCTATACATTCGGTGCCATGCATGATGTGCCAGGTATGATCAAATTGATGGGTGGTGAAAAGCCCTTTGCAGCTAAGTTGACGCAAAACTTTACCGGTGGGCATTATCATGCCGATAACGAACCTGGCCATCACTATTTATACCTGTTTAATTATTGTGGTATGCCCTGGAGAACTCAGGAGCTTGTTCGGGAACATACTTCATCACAAAACTTCCGGAATGCTGCTGTTGGTATTAATGGAAATGATGACTGTGGGCAAACGTCGGCATGGTATATTTTCAACGTTTTGGGCTTTTATCCTGTATCGCCGGCATCGGGTGTATACAGCATTGGGGCGCCGCAGTTTCCTAACATGGTGCTGAACCTACAGCATGGTAAAAAACTAATTATTAAAGCGATTGATCTATCTGCCAGGAATAAATATGTAAAAGAAGTTACGTTTAATGGCAAACCTATAAAGAACTTTGAAATTTCGCACCAGGAAATTATCGGTGGTGGTACTCTGGCATTTACCATGACAGGTACTCCTCAAAAATAAATAGTAAAAATTCAAATCAGTCAGGAATTCGGGTTGAATTCCTGACTACTAATTTTGATGGTAAAACAATATTTTCCTTTTCAAGTTGAATGGGCTTGCCGGTTAAGTGGTCAAACAATAACTCTGCGGCTTTTCTGCCCATTTCGTAAGCCGGCTGCAAAATGGTAGTGAGCGGAGGGTTCAGGATAGAAGCCGTGATCTGGTTGGTAAAACATACCACCTTAATATCATCAGGAATATTCAGTTTTAACTCCTCACAAGCCAGATAAGTTGTGGTGGCCAGGTGCTCAACAGTTGCTATAATACCGTCAGGCTTTATTTTTTGGATATGATCTTTTAAAGCCGCGATGTTTTCATTGGTGTATTTGTTTGAGCAACTGATACTATTACCCTCGTTAGCTTCTATATTCCTTTCGGCCAGCGCTTTCTTATAACCTTCTTCCCGGGCTTGTAAAATAGATGGATAGCCTTCAATGGTAACCAGCGATATGTTTTTACATCCCTGATCAAGCAGGTGGCTGGTAGCCATATAAGCACTGTTAAAATCGTCTGTTTTTATTTTTGCGGTAGGTATGTCTTCACACACACGATCAAAAAAAACAATGGGTACACCTGCTTGCTGTAAATCCTGAATATGGCTGATGTCTTCGGTATTGCTGGCTACAGACATTAGTATGCCATCAACCCGCCCGCTTGACATGTCATTGAACATTTGTTTTTCACGCTCATAGCTGTCATGGGTTAAATATATCAGCGCATGATATTTTTCAATGTCAACTATACTTTCAATTCCATTAATAGCTTGGCTAAAAAAACTATCGGCTATTTCGGGTATTACAATAGCAATGGTATTGCTTGAACGTTTCCGGAGACTACTTGCGTAAGGGTTAGGCACATAATGCAGTAACCGGGCGGTTTCAATCACACGTTGTTTGGTGTCATCACCAATATCGTGACTATCCCTGAGTGCTTTTGATATAGTCGCAATAGATACATTTAACACCTTCGCCAGTGTTTTCATGTTTACTTTATTACTTTTTGATCCGTCGGTCATTGATATGAAGGGTTTCAGTTAGCCACAACCTTATACGCTTGTAGTTTTAGCTTATTTTGTATTAACAAAAGTTTAGCAATATAGTAAAAAATAGAGTTTCGAAATTTCAAACGAATGTTCTATTCAGATAAGGGAATTATGCAAATTTAGGTAAACGTTTAAGCAAATAAATACGCCAATTTTCATGAATTTAAATGCAAAAATGGACAAATTTGTATAGCACAGTTGTAAAAGCTGCATGTAAAGGAATGTTTACCAATTATATCCTTTTAAATTAAAACACCATGAGTAAGATTATAGGAACACCAGAACAGGGGCCTTTAAATTCCATTGAAGAATGGGAAGATGATTTGTTAGTTCGTTACCCTGATGCGGACTCAATAGCTGCCGGACGCGATACCCAGGCATACCGCGATTACGAAGCTACAACAAAAGATAGTGTACGCGAGTTTTATCGCTTACAGCATATTAACCAGACCTATGATTTTGTGCTGGAGAAAAAACAGCAATACCTATCATTTGATAAAAAAGAAATGTCTGTATGGGATGCGTTTGATTTCCTTAATCAATTGATTGACGATTCAGATCCGGATACAGATCTTGACCAGTTACAACATTTACTACAAACGTCAGAAGCTATCCGTGCCGATGGACATCCGGATTGGATGGTACTTACCGGATTATTCCATGATCTTGGCAAAGTATTGTGCCTTTTTGGTGAGCCACAATGGGCAGTCGTAGGTGATAGCTATCCGGTAGGATGCGCTTTTTCTGACAAAATTGTATATTCTGAATATTTTAAGGATAACAAAGACCATCATGATCCGCGTTATAATACCAAATATGGTGTTTACGAACCCAATTGTGGTTTAGACAACGTACATATGACTTGGGGCCATGATGAATATATTTATCATATGATGAAGCCATACCTGCCAGAACAAGCTTTATATATGCTTCGTTATCACTCTTTTTACCCTCAGCACAGGGAAAAGGCATATAGCCACTTAATGACACCGCATGATCATCAATTATTTAAAGCGGTTGATCTGTTTAACCCTTATGACCTTTACTCCAAGAGCCCTGTACCACCGGATTGGAAAAAACTTCGCCCTTATTACGAGGATCTTGTTGCTAAATACCTGCCTTCAACATTGAAGTTTTAAGCGAGATATTTTAATACCCTTGATATACAAGCCGCACGAGCATAAATTTTCGTGCGGCCTTGCCAATTCATTTTATTTCATAGATTTGAAAAATTGAACCGGCCCTGAAAATTATTGGCCTAAATTTCCTATTGCAAAAAACTCATGCTGAAACACATTTCTACGGCCGATCTTTTGGTCTTTTTTTTCTATTTCATTATTGTAGCGTGTTACGGATATTACATCTATCGTCGTAAAAAAAATGAAACAAATAGCAGCTCACATAGCTTTTTCCTGGCCGAAGGATCACTTACCTGGTGGGCTATAGGTGCGTCAATTATAGCATCCAACATTTCTGCCGAGCAATTTATTGGAATGAGTGGCGACGGCTTTTTTGCCGGTATAGCCGTAGCCGTGTATGAGTGGGTAGGGGCCGCGGCGCTCATTATTGTAGCGGTGTTTTTTATGCCGGTTTACATCAAAAATAAAATATTTACAATGCCGCAGTTTCTGCAAGATCGATATAATAGCGGTGTGGCGTTGGTGATGTCTATTTTCTGGTTGTTTTTATATGTCTTTATTAACCTTACAGCTATATTATATCTCGGCGCATTGGCTATTAATGGCTTGCTGGGTGGCGCGTACTTCCATGAAATAATGATCGGCCTGGCTATATTCGGGGTAATTATTGCATTGGGTGGTATGCAGGTAGTAGGTTATACCGATGTAATACAAGTTGGCGTATTAATAGTTGGTGGCTTGGCCATTACTTATTTATCGCTAACCATTGTGAGTGAAAAATTTGGTTTCGGAACCAATGTATTAACCGGGTTTAATTTATTGCTTAAAGATGCGCCTGATCATTTTCATTTGATATTTAAAAAACCAAGTCCGGGTGCATCAACCGAAACCATTAGTAAGTACCTGATATTACCTGGTTTTGCCATGTATGTATCCGGCCAATGGATCAGTAATTTAAACTACTGGGGGTGTAATCAATATATAACTCAGCGAGCTTTAGGGGCCAATATTACAACAGCTCGTACTGGTATTTTATTTGCCAGTTTGTTAAAAATACTGATGCCGGTAATAGTTATGCTTCCGGGAATTGTTGCCTTTGTATTGCATAAACACGGTCATTTGCCACAATTAGGCAGTGCCGGCAAAGATGGGGCTTACTCCGCTATATTATCATTTTTACCCTCAGGACTAAAAGGTTTATCACTTGCTGTTCTAACAGCCGCCATAGTTGCCTCAATTGCCGGAAAAGTTAACAGTATAGCAACCATTTTTACCTTAGATATTTATAAAAAATACATTAACAGTAATGCCGGTGAACGTAAAATGGTATGGATCGGAAGACTCGCTATTATAGCCAGTTTACTTATAGCGGTTGCATTTACCTGGCATGATGTGCTGGGAATTGGAAGCGCGGGAGGTTATACCTTTGTACAAAAATATTCAAGCTTTGTAAGTCCGGGTGTAATAGCCACCTTTTTATTAGGTATGTTCTGGAAGCGTACAACGGCAGAAGCCGCCATTATTGGCATATTAACCGGTTTTGCCTCATCGGTATTTTTCAATCAGTTTGCGGTGCCTGTTTTTGGGCCTGAGACTTGGTTGTATTCAGCATTTCATAATCCGGCAGGTGTGTACGAAATCCCGTTTTTTATATCACTAAGCTGGTCGTTCCTGATCACATTTATAGTAATGATCCTGATAAGTTTAAGAGGATCTGTAATAAATGCCAAAGCTATAGTGATCGAGGGTTCTATGTTTAAATTAAAGCCTTCATCAGTAATTTTGATAGCGGTAATACTTGTGTTTTTATCAGCTATTTATATCCGGTTCTGGTAACCTGAATATAGTTTATCAGTAAACAAAAAGTGCCTGTAATTTTACTTACAGGCACTTTTTGTTTCTTATTGAAAATCATGACTTTATTGCCATATTAATGCATAAAATATTTGCAGTAATAGGATTAAAGAGTAGTCTCATCATACCCGATTTTCTGCTTTTGCCAGTAATATTTAACAGAATATCCCAATTGTTACACAATTGGCTTAAAACTTATATGTTTAATAGGATTTAAAGATAAAGTATGCTTAAATTTATCTTACATAACACCTAATCATAAACTTATACTTTACCTAACCTCTTATTAATTACAGATCACATGGAAACAAACACCTTCTCCAAATTTACAGCCGAACTTTTTGGTACTCTTGTATTGGTTTTAATGGGCTGCGGCAGCGCGGTAATTGCCGGCGCTAACGGAACCACTGGCGTTGGCCTTTTAGGCATATCTTTCGCTTTTGGTTTGTCTGTTGTAGCAATGGCCTATGCAATAGGGCATATATCAGGTTGCCACATTAATCCGGCTATTTCAATAGGTATGGTTTTGGCCGGCCGTATGAAAGCAGGCGAAGCCATGATTTACATTATTGCTCAGGTATTAGGCGCAATTGCCGGAGCGGGTATTCTGCTATTGATAGCTTCCGGGAAAGATGGGTACAGCGTTGCAGCCAATGGTTTAGGACAAAATGGCTATGATACTTTTTCGCCGGCTCATTATAATCTGTTAGCTGGTTTTGTGGCTGAGCTTGTTTTTACCTTTATATTCTTATTTGTAATTTTTGGTTCTACCTCAACTAAAAATATACATGGTGGCTTCGCAGGTTTATCTATTGGCTTAAGCCTGGTGCTGATACATATTGTGGGTATTCCGGTAACTGGTGTATCTGTAAACCCTGCCAGAAGTATAGGCCCCGCGTTATTGGTAGGTGGCGCAGCCGTTGGTCAACTATGGCTGTTTATTGCAGCTCCCATACTGGGCTCAGTTTTGAGTGCTGTGGTTTGGCGTTATGCCTTGGAACGGAAATAAAAACAAATACAAAAAAGAGGCATTCATTATATAATGAATGCCTCTTTTTTGATTAATAAATTCTGTATCTACAAATTAAAAGTCATGATAGAAGTTCCGGAATGAACTTCTTAGGCCAAATGTTATAAGGGCGGTTTTAAAATCGCCGTTAGCATTTTTTTCTTGTCTGTACAGGCCACTTAACTCTAAGCGCAAGTTATATTTAGGATTGATCAGGTAAGAAACCGTTCCTTCAGTATAATAAAACTGTGTAGCTAAACCTTGCCCGATAGAAGGGTTTGGATTAGGCATCGGAGGATACGTTTTATAAATAGCCTTACCATTGTTATCAGACGCGACAGCATCAAGACCGTATTTGGCGTAATCAAACTGTCCCTGAAAATCAAACCTTCCGAGTGAATAGTTAAGGATAGCTAAATACTCTCTGAAATTTGCACCGAAGGGATGAGCCAGCGGATCGCCAAAAAAGGTGTAAGCATTAAGTGGTTCGGTGCTTGCGTAGGTATATGGTTTAACGGCATTATACTCTAAAAGATAGTTAAGCCTTTTAACTTTAAATATATCAGCTCCGCGAATACCCAGTTGCACACCATTGGTATTGTCAAGGTTATCGCCCGAGAAAAAGTTGCTGCCCTTGAACCTATCAAGCATTAATTGCGCGTAAACAGCCGTTTTATCAAATAGTTTGTATTTGCCGGTAAAGCCCATGAACACATTGTCTTTTGGTGTGGCAGATGGGCCTAATGAGCTGGAGAATAGGATAGGGTTGATAAAATTCACGTCAAAACCACGTCTGTTACCCTGACCATCGGCTTCGGGTGTAATAAGCGCGTTAAAGAAACCAAATGATAATCGGTTACTTACATTCCAATCTAAATAATGAAACATGGCCCATTTGCGGCGGTAACTGCCAAATGTATCAAATTTGGGTACCTGACGATCTTCAAGGTAAGCCCAGGCCATCATGTACTGCAGTTTGCCGAAATTAGCCGTAAGTCTTAATAAAGGCATATTGGCTGCATAATCAGATAGTAATAATGAGCGATATCCATCCCCAACAAACATTTTGTCCTGACCTAAAGTGATATTAAGCTGTTTGATAGGTGTATAAGAAACTATAGCAGTCACGTACGACCAATCCTGCGTGTTTTGTGCTAAGCCATTATAATGACGTGCATAAGCCTGACCGGGAATAAAACCGTTTGTGTTTACTACACTGTTATAATAATCAGGAAATTTGGCCTGGTCTTCAAAACCACTTGTATAGAATGAAAATTTAGTACCAACCGTTCCGCCAAACTGAAAGCCTCGTGCGTTTAAATAAGTCGACCGTTTAGCACTAAAATCTCTGCCTGCCTGTACATCGGCAATAATGTCGCCATAAAAAGTATAATCTTTAGTTTGTACATCAAATAAATGTTCGTTAAATAATTTACGGCTCAACCAACTTTTACGTTCATCGCTTACTCCTATATTCATTACTGAATCGTAAGTATGCTTGATCAAAGTATCAATCAAAAATGGACGAAGCGAGGTATGAAACGAGCTGTTGGTGCTATATATATCAACATTGAATTTTTGATATAACTGATATGAATTTGGTAGGTATACAGATTGTGCTTTACTTAATTGAGCCGAAAATATGATGATTACAGCTAAAGAGAATGCCTTTCTGAAACTAAAAAAAAGGTAAAATTTTTGCATTTGAGCAAAGTAAGTATTAATTATGTTAAGATAAAAATTTCGTTATAAACAGGTTTAAGTATAAGCTTTGAATGCTTTAGCTCTCATTACCAGGATGCGAAGATATTAAATCATCTCAAAAGTTAATTAATGTTAAATTTGTTTATATAAAACTGTTTTTTTTTAATAAGCTACAAAAATCCTGATATTTGCCCGCGCGTTAAAACCATACTATATATTATTAAATGCAATACAAAAAAATCAATAACCTTTTAGGCTGGCTTTGCTTTGTTATAGCTTCTGTTACCTACATTTTAACCTTAGAGCCATCCGTAAGTTTTTGGGATTGCGGCGAGTTTATTTCATGCGCTTACCGTTTGCAGGTAGCTCACCAGCCCGGTTATCCGGTATTTGCCATGCTGGGTAAATTGTTTTCGTTGTTATCATTTGGTGATAATACTAAAGTACCTTATTTTACCAATTTAGGTTCGGCAGTGGCCAGCGGCGCTACCATTATGTTCCTTTTCTGGACTATAACCGCTTTGGCTAAAAAAATGCTGCTTAACAAACGTGATGATGTTGTAGACAAATACAACCTGATATTGATCATGGGGGCAGGTCTTGTTGGGGCGTTGGCTTTTACATATACAGATACCTTCTGGTTTTCGGCCGTAGAGACCATTGTATTCGCCTTATCTTCATTATGTACCGCTATTGTATTCTGGGCCATATTAAAATGGGACGCTCATGCTGATGAACAGGGGGCTGATAAATGGCTTGTCTTCATAGCCTATGTTATAGGTTTATCCATAGGTATTCACCTGCTTAACTTGTTAACGATTCCGGCTATTGCTATGGTTTACTTTTTCAGGAGAAGCAAAAATATCACAGTTAAAAACGGCATTTTGGCATTTTTAGCCGGTATTGTTATACTCGGATTAGTACAATACGGAATAAGGGGCTATACTATAAAGTTTGCCGCTTACTTTGACCTCTTCTTTGTAAATTCACTTGGAATGGGTTTTGGCGTAGGCGCGTTCTTCTTTTTATTGCTGATTGTTGTCGCTTTAGTATTCGGTATATTATATAGCATCCGTACTAAAAAGCCGGTGCTTAACCTGGCTTTATTATGTGTGGCCTTTATATATTTTGGTTACGGATCATTTGCCTATATCCCAATCAGGGCAAGTGCAAACCCTAACCTCAATAACTCACATCCAGATAATGCTTTTACGCTTTACGGCTACCTGAACCGTATTCAATATGGCGAAACCCCTTTACTAAGCGGGCCCTATTATGATGCCACGGTGACCGATCAAAAAGAAGGTAGTATTATTTACCGTAAAGGAAAAGATAAATATGAAAATGCCGGCCGTAAAATAGAAACTGAATATAGCCATACTACCCTTTTGCCACGCATGTACAGCACCGAAGGGCAAGATGTTCAGTTTTACAAAGACTGGTTGCGTATACCCGACGGACAGGCACCAACCTTTGTTGATAACATGAAATGGATGTTTAGCTGGCAAATGTACCAGATGTACTGGCGCTATTTTTTCTGGAACTTTGTAGGTCGTTACAGTGATGCCGATGGACAAACAAGTACAGAAAATATAGATGGCAACTGGACAACCGGTATTTTTGATGGAAGCAGGCATTTACCTAAATCCGTTACCAATGCCACAACTTATACACCTTTGTATGCTTTGCCATTAATAATTGGTTTAATAGGTGGCTTTTATCACCTTAACCGTAAAAAGAAAGACGCGCTAATTGTATTGTTGTTATTCTTTTTTACAGGTTTAGCCATTGTGCTATATGTTAACCAGCCGTCGGTACAGCCGAGAGAACGAGATTATTCCTACGTTGGCTCATTTTACGCCTTTGCCATATGGATTGGTATAGGTGTTATAGCTATAGCTGAATTCGCCCGTAAATATATTAATGCTAACACAGCTGCTGTTGGTTCCACAGTTATTTGTTTGTTGCTTGCACCTGTATTGCTGGCAAGTAAAGAATGGAAAGATCATGACCGATCTACCAAATGGACTGCTCATGATATGGCTTATAATTACCTGATATCGTGCCCGCCAAATGCTATTTTATTTACCTATGGTGATAATGACACTTACTCGTTATGGTATGACCAGGAAGTTGAAGGGATACGCCCGGATGTGCGCATCGTTAACCTGAGCCTTTTCACCGGTGATTGGTATATCCGCCAAATGCAGGGAAAAATGAATCAATCAGCTCCATTGCCTATTACCATGCCCTATGATAAATATAAAGAAGGGGTGAGGGATGTAATCTATTACAACGATCAGAAAATAGCAGGACCTGTTGAGGTAAAAGAAGTATTTGATTTTATATCTTCAGATGATAAAGCTACCCAGGTACAATATCAAAGCGGCGATTATGGAAACTACCTGCCAACTAAAAACTTTAAGATCACGATAAACCCTGAAGAGGTTTTAAGGAATAAAGTGATTACGCCGGATCAGGTCGGTAAACTTGCCAAGGTTATGGAGTGGAAGTATACATCAAACTATATTACTAAAGATAATCTGGCCATGCTTGATATATTGGCTCATAATCATTGGGAACGCCCAATTTGCTTTACTACAACCATAGGTAATGATAATCTGATAGGTTTACAACCGTATTTATATAAAGAAGGATTTACTTATCGTTTAATTCCATTTGAAAAAGATACTACCAAGCGCGATCAGTTAGGTAAAGCCAACACAATGGTGATGTATGATAATGTGATGAACAAGTTCAAATTCGGAAACTTTAAAAACGCCCGTTACCTTGATCATGAGTCAACATCGATGTTCTATCCGGTAATGACCTCTACTTTTATTGATCTTGCTCAAAACCTGATGCAGGAAGGTCATAATGACCTGGCATTAAAAGTTCTTCATAAATATGATCAGGAAATGCCTGATATTACACCTTATATTGATGTGGCCGGCCGTAAATTATTTTTAGCTCAGCTGGCGTTTCAATTAAACGATGTGGTTATGGGCAAAAAGCTGGTAAAAAGCATTGATGATTATGTTATAGATCAGCTGGATTATAACTATCACTTATTGAGCTCAGGCGCAAGCAATGTAAATGTGCGCGATGTACAAATCAGTATGCAATTATTAAACGGAATATCTGATTTCAGTAAAGAAAGTAAACAAACTGCTATTACCGCTCAGGTAGATGCTCAATTGAAAGACTATATGAAAAAATTTGCTCCTGTTTTAGGAGGTCAATAACAAGTATTAGTTGAATAATGATAAAGCCACTTCAGTAATGGAGTGGCTTTTTTTGTATATTACACTTTGGGTATAAAAACGTTAGTAATAATTATAGGTTTTAAATAGTCTTAAGCTTATAATTTAGGATTTTTAGAATAAATTTGAATAGTTTAACCAAAAAAGCCATCATGAAATTTCAACAGTTGTTAGAGGAGGTGAAACATTATGTTACTGCATATTTTGAAACCCATCATGACCCTGAATTAATATACCATAATCTTAAACATACTAAAGATGTAGTTACCGCGGCTACTCAGATTGCTAACCATTATCAATTATCTGATGAAGACTTTTTTATAGTAATAGCAGCCGCATGGTTTCATGATACCGGTTACTTTGCCGATAAGATGCACCATGAAGTCAAGAGTGTGGAAGTGGCCACTCATGAACTCAAACAATTGCAGGTAGAAACCACAGTAATTGACAAAGTTAATGGCTGTATCATGGCCACTCAAATGCCTCAGAAGCCAACCAATTTATTAGAACAGATTTTATGTGATGCCGACTTGTTTCATTTAGGAACAGACGATTTTCGGGATAAAAGCAAGCTGATGCGTAAGGAGCTGGAAGCATGCAAACATCAGGAAATAGATAAGGATACCTGGCGTAAAGGTAATATTGAGTTTTTGGAAACTCATCATTATTATACAGATTATACCCGTTTGTTACTAAATGACCAAAAAGCAAAGAATCTAGAAAGATTAAAAGATAAAGATTCGGAAGTGAAAGAAAAAACTGAAGAAATGAACGTAGTTGAAGTAGCTAAGGCTGGTCAGGTGGAAACCGTAATTGTAAAAGACGATCATGACCATCACGATAAAAAGCACAAAAACGATAAGCCGGAAAGAGGCATCGAAACCATGTTTCGCATTAGCTCATCTAATCACCAGCGATTGAGCGATATGGCTGATAACAAAGCTCACATCATGATTACCGTAAATTCTATCATTTTATCGGCCATCATCAGTTTGGTTTTGCGTAAGCTCGATGAACATTCTGCTTTATTGATACCTACTTTTATGCTACTAACAGTTAGTTTAACAACCATGATATTTTCCATATTGTCAACCAGGCCGTCGATCCCACCAGGATTGTTCACACATGAGGATATTGAGAAAAGAACGGTTAACCTGCTTTTCTTTGGTAACTTTTACCGTATGTCGCTTACCGATTACAGCGATGGCATGTTAAAAATGATGGACGATAAAGATTTTCTTTATGGCAGCCTTATCCGCGATAATTACTCACAAGGTGTCGTTTTGGGTAAAAAATACAGACTACTCCGCATATCATATAATGTATTTATGTTCGGGCTTATTATTTCCGTCTTAGCATTCATTATTTCGTCATTATTATAATCTAAGCCCCTTACTAAACAAATATCTGCTTATATGGATCATTATTCATTTTTTGACAGGGACCTTAGCTGGTTGCTATTTAACGAACGTGTTTTAATGGAAGCCGAAAAGGAGAATGTACCTGTTATGGAAAGGGTGAATTTTCTCTCTATTTACTCTTCAAATCTTGATGAGTTTTATCGTGTAAGAATGCCGGTTATACTGGCCGTACATAAACTGGCTAAAGGAGCAAAGCAGGAAAAGGAAGATGTACTGATAGAGGCCCAGGCGCTTATTGAAAAGCAGCAGCAAAAATTTGGGCAGATATTTACTAAAAGGCTCATTCCTTTACTTAAAGAAAATAAAATAACGCTGCTTTTTAATGAATCGCTTCCGGATGCGATCAGGAATAAAGTAACCGATTACTTTTTTAGTCAGGTCATGGCATTTTTACAACCCATTGATCTGTCCGAAACTGGCAAAAAGTTTTTCCCCGAGAATAACAGATTATATTTTCTGGTGACAGTAACTTCAAAGAAGGGAACTAAAAAAACAATATTGCTTAATATCCCATCAAACCAGTTGCCGCGTTTTTATAGTGTATCAAATGATGATGAGCAATATATATTATTTCTTGATGACATTATCAGACATAATTTGCATCGGTTATTTACAAATGAGGAGATAACAGGCTGCTATAGTTTTAAGATAACCCGTGATGCTGAACTTGATTTGAAGGATGAATATCAGGGTGATCTATCGGAACAGATAGAGAAACAGCTTTTGAAACGTGATATGGGTATGGCTACGCGTTTTTTGCATCAGCCCAATATACCTTTACACGTACTGCATTTTATTACCGATAAATTTGGACTGCAAGGCTCAAGCGTAGTTGAAGGTGGTATGTATCATAACCTGAAGGATCTGATGGGGTTGCCGGTTAATTTAACAGGTTCACGTTACACTAGGTGGCAACCACTTATTAATAACCAATTAATTGAAACGCAATCCTTGTTTGAGTATATAGATCAGCAGGATTGTATTTTTCATACACCTTATCAGTCATACAATAGCATTCTGCGTTTTTTTAATGAGGCAGCCATTGATGCCAATGTGCAGGAGATATCAGTTACTTTATACCGTGTAGCAAGCGACTCTCGTATTGTAAACGCATTAATTGGCGCGGCTGTTAGCGGCAAAAAGGTAAGGGTAATGGTAGAGCTAAAGGCGCGGTTTGATGAAGCCAATAATATCAAATGGGCCAAAAAGATGAAGGCTGCCGGTGTAGAGATCATCTATAGCGACAAAGCGTTAAAGGTGCATGCAAAGGTAGCCCTGGTGAAGAGATTGGTTGACGGTCGTGTAAAATATGCCGGTTTACTGGCTACCGGAAACTTTAACGAAAGCACCGCAGCCTTTTACACCGATCATATACTAATGACCACGAACCCACTATTGGTTCGGGAAATGGAACTGCTATTTATTTTTCTGAGTAAAAAATCAAAAACATCTGCAGGATATCCTATTGAGTTTAAGCATTTGCTGGTAGCACAGTTCAATTTACAGGATAGATTTTTAGAGTTGATAGATCGTGAAATTGAAAATGTTAAAAAAGGATTACCTGCCGGTATCACGATTAAGCTCAATAATCTGGAGGAAAGAAAATTAATTGCTAAATTGTATGAAGCATCGCAGGCCGGTGTTGAAATATTACTTTTAGTTCGGAGCATATGCTGTATTATTCCGGGTGTAAAGGGTATGAGCGAAAACATTACTATACATCGTATTGTTGACAGGTATCTGGAACATGGGCGAATTTTTATTTTTAATAATAATAATGCTCCTGAAGTTTTCCTGGGATCTGCTGATTGGATGAATCGAAATATTTATCGCCGCATTGAAGTATGCTTTCCGGTTTATGATCAGCATATCAAAAATGAAGTAATGAAAATTATTGATCTGCAACTAAAGGATAATGTACAGGCAGTTGGTTTAAATGAAAGTTTGCAAAATGTGATATTAGAAAAGGATGAACCAATGATACAGTCACAACGGGAAATATATCAGTATTTGCAACAGGAAGTTTATGATCGGGTTTAAAATTAATAAAGCTATGCGTAAAATCACTTCATTACTTATTGTGATGCTTGCTGTCGCAGGTGTGTTTTTAGGCATATCTTGTAAAAATAAATCTGAAGTCGTTGATAATCCTAAAGGATATGACCTCAGCAAGCCTATCAAGTATAATATGCACATCAACCTGACTGAAATATCGGGTATAGCTTTTCGGCATGGCAAAAATGATTCTTTATATGCAGAAGAGGACGAGGATGGCAAAGTATATTATTTGAAGTTAGGTGATAAAAAAGTGAGTGAAAGCAGGTTTGCAAAATCTGGTGATTATGAAGATATAGCCATTTGCAATAACTATGTTATTATGCTGAAAAGTGATGGCACTTTATTTACATTTCCGTTCAATCAATTGCGAAATAAGGATATTCCTGGTGTAAACAAAATAAAAGATGTTTTACCTGGGGGTGAGTATGAAAGTATGTATGCGGATGAAAAAACAAACCGCCTGTATGTCTTGTGTAAACAATGTAACGACGATAAGAAAAAGCACGTAAGTGGTTACATTTTGCAACTTCAAACAGATGGGTCTGTAAAACAAGCTGGAGGTTTTAGTATTGATGCAAAAGTTATTGAACAGTTGGCTGGCAAAAAGAAAGGACCTTTCCGCCCGTCGGCATTGGCTAAAAATACCAATACCAATGAGTGGTATATATTATCATCGGTAAATAAATTATTAGTGGTGACAGATGCCAATTGGATAGTTAAAAGTGTATACCCATTAAAAGCATCTGTGTTTCTGCAACCAGAGGGAATTGCTTTTGATAGCCAGTATAATCTTTATATATCCAATGAAGGTGATTTAGTTAGCCCTGGTAATGTATTAAGATTCAATTATATAAAATAACAGGATGGTTAAAGACAAAAAAGTTTTCCTGCTTTTTCTTATACTTTTTGTCTTGATTGGTGCTCGGTGCAGCTTTGCCCAAAATCTCGATGTTAAAATTTTGAAAGCCATTAACCCTGAGCATCCTACATCATTATATTGGCGCAATACCAGTAACTCAGCCTATTATGCCATTGGTGCAGCATCGTTTGGTACATTAATTTATGGTTTTATAAGTAATGATAAAATTGCTCAGCACAATGCAACGGAAACTTTTATTTCGGTAGGTGCAAGTGTGTTGGTTACCCATCTGATAAAAACGGGTATAAACCGTACCAGGCCCGCGGATAGGTATCCTGATGAGATTTTCGTAAATGATCCTACCCATAATTTGTCGTTTCCATCAGGGCATACCAGCCTTGCCTTTGCTACAGCTACAACCTTATCAATGCAGTATAAAAAGTGGTATGTTACCGTCCCTGCTTATGTATGGGCCTCTTCTGTAGGGTATTCAAGAATGTATTTAGGTAAACATTATCCCACCGATGTATTAGCTGGTGCTGCAGTTGGTATTGGTACAGCATATGCTGGGCGTTGGTTTAATCGTCAGCTTTTCAAACAGCATTATCAGAAACTTAAAAAATATGATTAGAAAATTACACACTTCATTTACACAGAACATAATTTTAATACTATAGTTTTGATAATAAGGGTAATACCTGATATTTAATTACAAATCCGTTACTTACAAATGCCGATGTTAGTTATAACTTTGACAAGGGAAACTATTTGTAATGTATGGTAACCAAAGCAGGTATCTTGAGTGAATACTAACCAGGCTCTTTAGCGTATTGGCTCAATAGCTTTAGGTTTTACGATGAAATTTTTATAACGATAATGCACACTGAGGTTTTAAATATAAATAAAGATGATTGTTTTTTTTGTCAGGTAGATATATGCCTGTCTTTCAATCCATTTGTGGAGCATTTGAAAGAGCGGGTTCAAACTGAAAAAACACTTAAAAGTGAATTTTACAGGTATGTATTAAACAAATTTGAACAGGATACCTGTATTGATCTGAGCCTGCTTCCGGAAAATGCTGAAAAATACCGGGAAATGCTCGAGTTAATTTACAGTATACTTACACCGCCTATTTTAAATGAAAAAGAGTTTTTTTGGGCATTAAGCACCCCTGTACCAGAAAAGATATTTTTTAGCACCGAAGCCTTCTTTAACTTCCATTCCAGTCACCATTCCGGCTTACATGCAGTTAATGTTAGCCAGGGCGAATTATTTAGTCAAAGGCAAAAAAGATTTATTTATAACTTAATATTAGAACGTCTGTACGGCTTTTCCACAGTTATAAAAAACGAATTGTTGTTTGCATATATTGATCCTGAAACTAATCTATCGCGTTTCTATAATATTCAAACCAATACTCAATTCATCAATATAAAATTAACCGGTGAATTACCTGTACTTAGCTTTGAAACCATAGAACCTTATATTAATGATTATGAAGGGATTGATAAATTAGAAGAGGTACTACCATTATCAAATTTTAAATTTGAAGGTTTTTCAGTTATTACCTTAACTGATGTGACGCTGCCGCATGCTCTTGAAAATATCCGTAACGAGCTGGTTAATCATTCCAATAATGAAACTGCTCAATATCGTTTAATAATTGAGTCTCTTAAAACCTTATCAGAAAATCCTGCTATTGAATTTGGATTACTACCATTTTTAACCATCAACAATAAGCTGATATTTGATACCGACGAGTGTTCGCAAAGTGTGCTGATCACCTCAGCAAAGGAGTTTAGCTTGGCCGAAGAAACCTTTTACGCTATAACTGATGATTATCAGCAAAACCCCAAGCCAATTTTCTTTAGGTCACTTACAGATGAAAAGGTATCAAAGCACCCATTTTTGAATATTCTGCGGCAATCAGGAGTAAAATCATACGGGATATTCCCGGTGTATTATAATAAAAAAATGGCTGGTATCATGGAGGTTTACTCCTATGAAGAGATTTTGTTTTATGAAAAACTGTTATCAAAGCTCCAGGTAGCTATTCCACTAATAGCCCAGTTATTACAAAATAGTATTGATCAGTTTGCTTCACGAATTGAAAAGGTTATTAAAAATAAGTTTACCTCTTTACAGCCATCGGTACAATGGAAATTTAATGAGGTTGCATGGAATTATTTGAAAAAGGGAAACAGAAAGGAAAAAAATCGTGAAATAGAAACGGTTGTTTTTGATGATGTATACCCGCTTTTTGGTGCTATAGATATTCGCAATTCTACAATAGAGCGTAACTCAGCCTTACAGGAAGATTTGAAATCCCTGCTCACTATTATTATGGAAACGTTAACCATATTAAAAAAGCATATTCATCTTACACTTACAGACAGGCTCATATATAAATGTGAGGAGTGGCTTGAAAAGGTAAACGGCTTTATAACCACGAATGACGAACTAATGCTTGAAAGCTTTTTACAGGAAGAGGTTAATCCTTTTCTTAATCATTTCAGGCAAAATTACCCCGATGATAAAGAAACCATTGATCGTTATTTTGATTCATTGGGAGAGGAGAAGGGGATATCATATGTAAATCGTCGTAACCTGGAGAATTCCATGCAGTTGATCAACAATTCTATCAATCACTATCTGGAGCAGGCCCAGGAAGAGGTTCAGAATTCTTTTCCATGCTATTTTGAAAAATTCCGGACAGACGGGGTAGAATACGATATTTATATAGGACAATCCATTTCTCCTGAAAAGGTTTTTGATGTTTTATACCTAAAAAATATCCGTTTATGGCAGCTTAAATCAATGGCCGAGATCGCAAGACTAACCAATGGATTAACCAGCCAGCTTTCAAGACCGCTGCAAACAACCCAGCTTATATTTATACATTCTAATGCCATTGATATCAGCTTCAGGAATGATGAACGGCGCTTTGATGTGGAAGGGGCCTACAATATCAGGTATGAGGTTGTAAAAAAACGTATCGATAAAGTTTTAATAGCAGGTACTGTTGAACGCTTAACGCAGCCAGGCAAAATAGCGATGGTTTATTTTAATCAAACCGAGGCCGCTGAATACATGGAATATGTTAAGTACCTGCAGGAAGAAAAGATCTTGAACGATGACCTTGAACTTCTTGAACTGGAAGAATTACAGGGGGTAACCGGTCTGAAAGCCTTAAGAGTAGGTGTTAATTACGAAATAGCTTTATAAAAATAAAACTATTTTTGTAATATGCGTTATACAACCACTGTATAACAAAAACCTTAAAATGGCCCCTGCTAAAAACCTGCTTAAGTTAGTGCTCCTGCTTGTAGCGGGCACTTTATTATTTGGCCCAATAAACTCAAAAGCACAGGTTTTGAACGATAGTATCAGGCTGGCCATTGAACCCGGTTACAATAACGTAAGCAAAACCCACCGTTTCTTTCTTGGTGAAAATTATCGTAAGCTTTGGGCCACACCTGTAAAACTAAAGGTGTTTCACATCGGTACTGAAAAAGGCGGATTAAAGATATTACAAAGGGGCGGAGGTAAGCAAACCAAATCATTGCGCCTTCAGGATTCAACGGGGCAGCAATGGGTTTTGAGAACAATTCAAAAATATCCTGAAAATGGATTGCCTGCAGATCTGCGGCCTACTGTAGCTAAAGACATTCTGCAGGATCAGGTATCCGCAGCACATCCATTTTCTGCGTTAACTGTTCCGCCAATGGCCCAGGTGTTGGGCATTCCGCATTCCAATCCGCAAATAGTTTACGTGCCAGATGATCCGGAATTGGGGAACTATAGAAAGGATTTTGCTAATCAGGTGTTCCTCTTTGAAGAGCGTGAACCCTTAGATGCCGACAAAACCGATAACACAGAAAAAGTACAACGAAAATTACAGGATGATAATGATAACCGTGTTGATGAAAAAACTGTACTAAGGGCACGTTTACTGGACATGCTTTTAGGTGATTGGGATAGGCATGAAGATCAGTGGCGCTGGGAGAAGATTGATGGCAAGCACGAAACGATTTATGAACCCGTACCCCGCGACCGCGACCAGGTTTATTACAAAACATCGGGCGTATTACCCTGGATAGTTGCTCACCAATGGTTGAAGTCTAAGTTTCAGGGCTATAGCAATGAGATAAGGGATATCAAGGGCTGGAATTTTAATGCCCGTTATTTTGATCGTTATTTTTTAAATCAATTAAGTGAAGATGACTGGAAAGAACAGATCACTTACATACAATCTAAACTTACCGATGACGTAATCACCCGTGCAGTTAAACTGATGCCTGATACCATTTATAAACTTTCGGGAACGGAGATTATCAGTAAGATGATAGCCCGCAGAAATATACTTTCGCAGCAAGCATTAGAATATTATCGTTTTATATCGCGCGAGGTGGAGATACCTGCAAGTGACAAAACTGATAAGTTTACCATCAACAATGAACCAGGCGGTAATTTATCGGTAACTGTTAACAAAATTAAGAAGGATGGCACAGTAGATAAAGTGACTTACCAACGCACTTTTAAACCTGATGTTACGAAAGAAGTAAGGCTGTACGGTTTTGCAGGTGAAGATGTGTTTTCGGTTACAGGAACCGAGCCCTCACCGATAAAAGTACGAATGGTTGGTGGCGATGGCAGAGACAGTTTTTATGTAGATAATAAGCTTCATAATAAAAGCAACTTATATGTATATGATCGCTCTGACCAGCAAAATAAACTACCATCTTCATTGCAGGTAAAAAACAAAAGCTCAACAGATACCACTGTTAATGATTACAACAAAACCAGTTATAAATTTGACAGGTTTGAGCCAATTATACTGGCTAATTACAGTAATGACATAGGTATATTACTTATCGGTGGTTTCTCTTATGAAAAACATGGTTTCCGGAAAGAGCCATATGCTTTTAGGCAGGAGTTTTTAACCAATTATTCGCTTGAGCGGAAATCACTGTTATTTACTTATGTGGCTGAATGGAAAAAGCTGATTGGCAATAATGATTTTGGCATTAATATTTTATCAAGAGGTCCGAATAATTTGAGCAATTTTTTCGGAATAGGCAACAACACCGTTTTTGAAAATAAGGATGATCATAAAATAAGCTATTATCGTAACCGCTATGATTATGTTACAGGCGATGTTTCATTACATCATACCTACGGCAACTGGCGTATAAGTGGTGGAGTAGCAGGACAGTTTTACAATAGTCAGGCATCAAACAATACCAAACGTTTTTTAAATGATTATAATAAAGTAAATCCCGATGAAAGCGTATTTAGTACTAAAACTTATATAGGTTTGCTAACCAGCGCTCAATATGATACACGTAACAAAGGCACATTGCCAACCCGAGGCGTTTACTGGAAAACAAGCATAAGTGGTTATACAGGAGGTGGCTCCGGAACGCATAATACTTACGGACAGCTATTATCTGAGTTTAGTTTTTATGTTAACCCTGATAAAGATTCTGTTTTGGTTATTGCCAACCGCACAGGGTTAGGTACAACCGTTGGTGATGCCGCCTATTTCCAGCTGATGAAACTCGGGGGCGCTCAAAATTTCAGAGGATTTCATACTAACAGGTTTACTGGTAAAACCATAGCCTACAATAACCTTGAACTTCGCCTTAAAGTTATTGACTTTAGCTCATATCTTTTACCGGGATCTTTGGGCATCATTGGTTTTAATGATGTAGGTAGAGTTTGGGTACCCGGCGAGTCATCCAACCAATGGCATGATGGCTATGGCGGTGGTATTTATCTGATACCCGCACAATTGGTTCTTATTGAAGGCGTAGTTGGCTTTTCTAAAGAAGGTGCTTTACCCTACATTTCGGTAGGTTTCAGATTTTAAAAGATGCTTACAGCAACAAAATATCAATCTGGTGTGCATGAACCATATTTACAACCGGCGACCAGGCGAAAACAGTAAAGCGGCCATCTTGTGATGCTACCAATGCAATCGCATCTTTTTGATCAAACACAAATTGTGCTGCCGATAGGTGCCTTGTACCTCCGTTTTGAGCAGGATGAATGATCTTGGTTGAGCAGCCAACAACAGGTTCAGTAACAATGATCTCTTCAACCCTTACACTTTTTGATGAACGGCCTATTTTTGCACCAAAGGCTAATAGTTCGTGTTTATCATTGATAACTGTGGCACCGTCTATTGAGGTTAAACCGCCAATGGTATCTACAGCCCTGCGTAGTTTTTCTTGCCAGGAAGTATGATATTTTTCAATGCCTTCGTGAATCATCAGATCTGTAAGACCGGAAAAAGCAGGTGATACCGGATAAGATACCGGGGTAATGATTGATTCCATCCATTCGTCGTTTCCCGAAGGCACAACCAATAATATACCTCCGCGCCTGTGGGCTTGCATAGATGCCGCCAGCTGAACTAACACATTTACCGGATCGTTCCATGATGACGGCAACGTAAAATCAAGCATGGAGCTTAATATAGTAGGACAATCAGAAAGGGTTGCGCCTTGATCATCAACCACTTTGATATCATCGCCTTTTAAAATGGCAATGTTTACAAATTTACCAAACCCATCAACACGACGGTGTTTTATAACCAACAAACCAGGCTCAATCACCTCCAATACAAAACAATAGGCTGGTATGGCCAGGGTGGTTCCCCAAACATAAAGTTCACCATCCTCAACCCAAACCCCCAAATGGATACCCGGTTGTTGAACAGCAGATGCAAATTTGGTCAGGATATTGGGTGCTAATCGTATTTTATGACCGAATAGCAAAGGTTGTCCGGCACTTTCGGGAGGTAAAAAAGCCAATGTGAATTTAGGCGAATATCCCTCTTCGCGGCGCAAACTGGCCCAAAAAGCAATATCAATTATATTTTCAATAGTAGTAATATCAGGAGTAGGAGCAGCAAGATCATCTGCAGAGGCTTTAACCACCTTAGAATGAAAGTGTTTAAAATGCCTTTCGATTGATGGTGCTACAACCCGGGCAGCTTTATAAGTAGGTTCAGAAATAGTGCTGCTGGTTTTCATTTTTGAATAACAAGGATTGAAATGTAACCAAAAATAATGCTAATTACCTGTTAGCACAAACAAATACATCAAAATTGCATTTGGCCGATAAAAATGTATCTGGTCATTGCAAAATGATTTGCTATAATAATTGGTATCAATAAACTTGCAATCTGCGATATTTAGCTTAAGCTGCCCGATTTTACCAGTATATGATTAATGATTACTATTCCTAAGTATAAAATAGGGGAGATAAGGAATTCATGCAAAGTTTTGGCAATATTTCGTATCTGCATAGAGGCAGGACCCAAGCTCCAGTCGTATAAGCCAATAAACACGAGCAGTATTATGGTAACCAGGTAAACTACTTTCCAAAGATCGGTCATCCATTTGATACCATTTTTTTTATAGGTAAAATATCCGGTGGCATAAACTAAAACGATGGAAGCAAGACGACTCAAATGTCTGACCTTACGTGGTATCTGGTTAAAGTAATCTACATAAACAACCGCCTTGTAATATAGAGTATAGATTAAAAGTATAAGAATGACTCCGATTATGATATACTTAAACTTGCTGCGCATTATTTCTGATGTTTATTTTATTGGCAAATACCAGCCACATGGCTATAATAGCAGCATAAATAACTATTTCAAATACGTAGTGATGAATAAAATCGGCTTGTTGTGGATAATAACGGATAGCACATATTACCCCTATGCAACGCAATACATTGATCAGATAGATAATAATAACGCCAACTAAAGCAAATAGCCATTTCCTTTTTGTATCAGCCGGAATACAAATAATAAAACCAACGTACAATACCATTAGCTCAAGTGCGTTACAACCGTCATAAACACTGGCTGCTTTGTTTTGACCAAAGTAAATCGAACGCTGCATCTCTGTTTTTAAACCATTATCAGTATCAAGTGCCGGAGCAGATTCTTCTTTTGATGAATAATCGTTGGGATGTGTAATTATATTAAGACCCCAGGCTGCGACTTTTCCTACTGAGTTGGTCAGGGGACTGTCAACATAACGGCCCGGAAGCAAAAAAAACAGGTAAATAACTTTCCATAAAACCAGCATCACTATCCCTTTTAACATAAATTGCTTAACAGCAGCTGGTATTTGATACCACTTTAACAAGTAAGTGTTTATCGTCATTTCTAAATCTAATTCGGCGATGTGTAAAAAAAATCCCGTCGAGTAGATGCTAACGGGTTTTATCAATTAAAAGTTACAGGAATTTAATTTTTGTGTTGACTACATCGTGTAATCAACACAAAAATTATGTTAATATCAGAAGACTTATATAGAATCCTTTTGATTTTGTGTGGCTTGGTTTTTTTTACCTGAAATTACTTTGTAACCAATTAAACCGGCTGCAATAACTAAAAGCCAAACGTTGTTGTTAATTGGCAATGCAGGAGGGACAATTGCTACAACTGAGGCTTGTGTTGGGATGGTTGCTAACAATGATAAAGCAGTAAATGCACCAAAGTTGAATAGTTTTGATCTTTTCATGATTGTTTTTTTTGTGGTTTAATCTGTAATTTGAATTTATAAAGTTGTATTTAATTGTTGTTATCCAAACTCTGTACCAATCAATATTACATAACCTGAAAGTTAGTTTAGTATTGGAGAATTATGGATATTTGGTGCTTTTTAATTAGCAGGGCAAGAATTTTTTTTAGAAGATAGGCTTCTTTCAATGTTCGTAATGTGGAATTTAATTCCCCAAATGTTTAAGATGAGGCAAAAATTGAGCAATTAGAATTTAGATCTATATGATTATAGATATTTTACCTGTAATAAATTAATCTGTACTATGGATCAACTTACAACCCAACAGCTGCTTAAGTTACGAATTGCCTGCGGGGTATTCTTTTTTATTTCGGGATTTAGTTACTCATCGTGGGCTTCGCGTATTCCATCCATACAGCAGCAACTACATTTAAATGAAGGTCAATTAGGTGCTGTTTTATTTGCTTTACCCATCGGTTTAATGCTTACCATACCTATAACAGCTAAAATGTTAAAACACTTTAGCAGCCGGAGTATTATGCTGCTTGGCGCCATAGCTTTTAATGTTTTATTATGCGTGCCTGGGTTTACTGCTTATGTGTGGCAATTGATTGTATTACTTTTTTTCTTTGGTTCAGCACGCAATATATTCAATCTTTCAGTTAACGCGCAGGCAGTAAGCATCCAATCGTTTTATGATAAATCGATCATGGTTACTTTTCATGGTATCTGGAGTTTAGCGGGCTTTGCCGGGGCAGCTTTAGGTTATTTAATGGTATCATATAATGTTGCGCCATCTTATCACCTGTTATTTGTGGGTATATGCATGATTGTGATAACTCTGATATTTTACCCGCATGCCTATTATGAAAAGCCGGTTGCTCAGTCGGGCAAATCAGTTTTTTCATTGCCCGATAAGCATCTGGTTAAATTTTCATTGATCTGCTTTGCCTCAATGGCTTGTGAAAATACGATGTATGATTGGAGCGGGATCTATTTTCAAAAGGTTTTACATGCCTCCAAACCGGCAGCAACGGCTGCATTTGTAATTTATATGGTGGCCATGACTATTGGGCGTTTTACCGGCGACAGGCTGGTGGCTTCTGTTGGTATAAAAAGAGTTTTGAGCGTTAGTGGTATCCTGATCCTAACAGGGTTATTGTTTTCGGTGCTGTTACCTTACAACTACACTGTTTATTTCGGCTATGGCCTGGTAGGAATGGGTGTTTCATGTGTTGTCCCATTAGTTTTCAGCATGGCCGGTAAATCACAAAGCATGAATACCGGTCAGGCCTTGGCCGCTATCTCTACAGTAGGATATCTGGGTTTTCTTATTATCCCCCCTGCAGTAGGGTTTATAGCGCAGGCAGCAGGTTTGCGTTGGGCATTTGGCATTGTTGCGGGTTTTGGCGCACTGATCATTGTGATGGTTTCACAGTTAAAAGCTGAAAAAACGTCGCAGGTTTCTCCTTCAATGACGTAGAGTTTTAGTACAAAACGTAGATCACGAGTTTGTAAAATCTGTTACGAGAACAAAAAGCAGATGACTAAAAACTTATAATTGCACAATATAAAGATCCAATATTTACAGGCAACACTTTATATTATTAAATCTACCGAAATGAACAATACTACCACCGAAACCAACAATTTAACTCTGTTGAACACAGCCATTAAAGTAGCTACATCCAACTGGGAGTTACAAAACACCCGTCTGAATGGTTTACTTGATAAATTAACAGATGAACAATTAGCTGCGGCTACAGCACCTAAACGTAATACCGGAGTTTACCTGTTAGGGCACCTTACCGCGGTAAGCGATGGCATGTTTACTTATCTTGAACTTGGAGAACGCCTTTACCCTGAACTGGATGATATCTTTTTACGCAATCCTGAAACAGCTAACCTTGAAAAGCCTTCCATAATTGAGCTAAAAGATGCCTGGAATAAGGTAAACACTACACTTAAGCAACAGATGGATAAACTATCACCTGCTGATTGGTTTACCAAACACAGCGCCATTTCTACCGAGGATTTTGAAAAAGAACCACATAGAAATAAGCTTAATATATTAATTAACAGAACAATACATCAAAGTTATCATTTAGGTCAGTTGGTTTATCTGTTGCAGAAAGCATCAGTTTAAACACATTTTACCTGACATTCAAATGAAATGAATTTGACAAAGCGATGGTAAATAAAGTTTATGTTGTTTATAACTTTGCTTAACGCTGTTAAATAATTTAATCACGTAAAAAAGTGGCAAGTAAAGAGAGGATTCAACGCCTAAAAGATGAAACCAGGATGAACATTCTGGATGCATCACTCCATATTGTAAAAGAGGAGGGATGGCAGTCTTTGAGTATGCGCAAAATTGCCGATGTAATTGAATACACTGCTCCAATCATATATGAATACTTTTCAAATAAGGAAGCTATTCTGCTTGAACTTACCAGAAGAGGTTATTTAATATTATCAAGGGATTTGCAATTAGCTAAAAATCAGTATAAACTTCCGGCCGAACAACTGGAAGCAATGTGGTTGGCCTATTGGAATTTTGCTTTTGATAATAAAGAGCTTTATCAGTTGATGTTTGGTGTAGAAATGAATTGTTGCTGTGACCTTGTAGAAGTTCTGCCTGAATCACAAAATCCCTTTACACAATTTAGCGAGGTAATAGTCGATCTGATGAATATTGCGAACCCATCAAAAGATATCATATGCTTAAAGTATTATACCTTTTGGTCTGTTGTTCATGGTTTAATTTCTATTAACATCCTTAGAAGAGGATATTCAGATGAGATGAACCGCCAGGTACTGAAAGACGCTATTGGCACTATCATTAAATCAATTGAAAGAGCCTGACTTTTATGCAATACTAAATAACATTGTTAAGTTATTTAACACTGTTAAATAAAAGAGTTTACACATCTACATATATAATTTAACAAACAATGGATATTAATTTTTACCTATTACTTATCAGCAGTGTTAAGCAGGTCAAAAC
>NZ_JBCECK010000049.1:0-36698 GCF_039207105.1 Mucilaginibacter sp. | reverse complement strand
GGTTACCGGACGTGCATTTAGCTGTTTGCGAATATCAATTTGGATAGTTTTACCGGCTTGTTGTGCCTTTGCTACAAAAGAGAAAAGTCCAGCTGCACCTATCAGGAAAAAAAGTTTATAATTCATTTATTTAACCTTACTTATTGTTTTGCAATAGGTTTTTAGTTTGAAAATCTAAGTTCGATATCTATTCATCCAGAATACAAACTACATCAACAACACTTTCCAGGCATCCATTACATGGCCGTTATCTAACAAATGTTTGGCTTTTAAATGCAGGCGTGTGATACGGCTGTGACTGTCAATGGTAGCATCAAGCAGTTCTTTCATCTCATCGGTTTTACTGAAGGCTTCTACCTCCTCATCAGATGGCAGAGTTTTAACAAGTCCCAATAAGCCCAAATTATTTCCGGTTAATACGTTGGAGTTTTTAACATCTTTAGGAAAAGCATCTATGCCGATACCTATTCCGGCAGAATCTATTGGTTTGGCAATTTTAAATAAATTATCGCCGGTTACCCTGCAATACCAATCACCGCCTAAACGAGCCACCAGATCTATTTTATGAGGGTCTATTTTGCCATCAGCATCTAAAATATCTTCATTGATATGCATCCGTTTCACCTCTGCAATAACCAAATTACCTGCTCCTCCGTTTTGCCCTAACGATATCACCTCATTCACTACACATTCCAATTGAACGGTCGATTCCGCTACTCTTGGGGGCTTTACCGTCTCCGAAGCCAATTCAGTAAACCCCGCCTTAGAAAACTCATTTACTCCTCTGGGATAATCTGTACTGGTTAAATAGGCCTGTTGAACCATATCATAGTTTACAATATTGATCACACATTCAGGCACTTCCAAAACGTTTTCAAGCGTATGCTTAGTGGTGTTATCCCGTGCCCTGCTTGTCGGTGAAAAAACGCATATCGGTGGATTGATACTAAACACATTAAAAAAACTGAACGGACTTAAATTAACCACGCCATTTTTATCAATAGTGGATGCAAAGCATATGGGTCGAGGTGAGATGGCATAATGTAAAAAACCTTGCATTTCCGCCGGTGTTAAGGATGACGCATCAATAGTTTTTAACCCCATTCAAATTTTTATTAACGTGAGCTCGGTATAGGAAAAGGTATACAAAGGGTATGTTTTCCGCTTGCTAAATGATTGACAACAATTCATTAGCAAATACCAATATCCCGTGATGGGAGATAAAATTACAGAAATTTTGTAAACATTGTTGACCTTTGCAAAGGCATACTCTTAACAAGCATGGCAGGCATTTAATATTTAATTGATTTACAAATATTTGCAATCCAAAAACAACAAATAAGCAACAATAGAAAATAATGAAATCATCCAAAAAACAATTAGTTTTCAGGGGAAGCGGCAGCCGTTGTTCAAATGACCGATTGTGCAGCGTGTATTACCCGGGTGGCGGGGGGCTATAGTACTATGGCTACTGGCCAATGCAGATGCGTAATCTATGGGAATGGATCTGCAAGTGAAAGTGTGCCGGACTCTTATTGCTTAAATTAACATTTTGTTTCACTGTCTACCTCTCTATATGGGTGGACAGTTAAATTTGACAATTACCATTATGAACAAATTAGTATTCAGTATTGTTTTGGGACTCTTTGCAATACCGGCCTTTGGCCAGTATCAATTTAGACTCGAGATTTATAGTAAATCACTGTCTGAGAAAAAGGTTTTCCTGAATATATTCAATAATCATGATCACGTTCCAATTAAGGCTGACTCGGTTGTTTTAAAAGACGGCCACGGTATTCTAACCGGTCAGCTTATTCAATCCAGTAACTTTGCGGCATTTAATATCTTAGATGAGCACTATGTCGAGACTTACTTTGTCCTGGATTCCGGTAAAAATATAGTACAATTGGAGTTGCCAATAAACGAGCACTCCAGAGGGTTAAATATCAATTCTAACAGTCGCGGCAATACGATATATGACGATTTGAACAAAATATTTACAGATCAAGTTGATCGTAGCCCCACACCGGCAAGGGTCAACGGCTATATAAGGGTACCATTGGCGTTAATGGATCAAATTACCGCGGCACAAATGCAACGACTGGCCGCATTTCCCGCTGACTATGCTGCATTGCTTTATCTTTATAGGATGGGCCGTTTGAACGACCGTGTTGATCAGGCAAAATACATTCTGAACACATTAGCAGGCTTCGACGAAAGCATAAGATATTCAGCATTAGGTAAAGAACTTTATAAGGAAAAATCCGAGTTAATCAGTACCAAGCATGCAGCAACAGCTGGCAACGATGTTCCGTTTTTTAAGGTGAATGATATCAATAATAAGCCTTTCAGCAACCGTTCGCTATTAGGTCAAAATTATTTAATAGTGTTTTCAGCCACCTGGTGTGGACCTTGCCAGCTCCAATTACCCAAATTGAAGAAACTTTACCAGGACTATAACTCGTTAGGCTTGAAGGTTATTTATTTTAACATTGATGACAACGTGACCCGGTGGAGAGAACACGTAACAACAAACAGGCTCAAATGGATCAATGTTTCAGAACGGTTAAAAGCCAGTGAAAGCAAAATTCAAAAATCATTTGGTGTTTATTCAATCCCAACCTGCCTAATAGTGAACAAACAAGGAAAGATTATATACAATTCTGACGATGGCGATCCAGGGATTGATCATATACAAAGTTTTCTAAAAACATTAATGAATTAACTACTTGTCAGGATTGAAGATCGTTCAAACGTTTTAGTCTGGTAAAAAAAGCATTCTTGAACACGATTATGGCTGGCTTTCACCGGAATATCATTTAATGAGTTGTTAATCAGCAGCCTAAGGCTTGTTACTCGTTAAACCTGAATAGTAACACCCGAGTAACATAAGTAACATAAAATAGAATAAAAAACAAAAGATCAAGAAAGCCATTAAAATATTTTAAACATTGATATTCAAAACATTAACATCATTAACTTATCCCATTCTTTACGGGACTATATACTCTTAACAAGCATGGCAGGCATCTACATACATATACCCTTTTGCAAACAGGCGTGTTACTATTGCGATTTTCATTTCAGTACTTCATTAAAATATAAAGATGATTTGCTGCAGGCTTTGGTTAAAGAGATCAGGCTGCAAAAAAACTACCTGAATAACGAAACCGTTGAAACCATTTACTTTGGCGGCGGTACCCCATCGTTACTGCAAGCTGACGAGATCAGTAAGCTCATTAATACCATTACGGAACTGCACACCGTATCATCAACCGCCGAAATAACTTTAGAAGCTAATCCGGATGATCTGGATGATGCCAAAATAAAAGCCCTGCGCCAAACCAATGTAAACCGCTTTAGCATTGGCATACAATCATTTTTTGACGAAGATCTGCTTTGGATGAACCGCGCACACCGCAGCAGGCATGCCGAAGCATCGGTAAAGCGCGCCCAGGATGCAGGCTTTGAAAACATTACTGCCGACCTTATTTATGGCTACCCGTTATTAACCGATACCAAGTGGAAACAAAACCTGGATAAGCTATTTGAGCTGGCTATCCCGCACGTATCATCCTATTCCATGACTGTGGAACCTCAAACGGCATTGGCATCGTTCATCAACAAAAAAACACAGCCTCCAATGAACGAGCAGCAAAGTGCCGCCCAGTTTTTGGTGCTGATGGATGCCATGACCGATCATGGTTTTGAACATTATGAGATATCAAATTTTTGCAAACCCGGGCATTACTCCAGGCATAACTCCAACTACTGGCAAGGGGTAAAATACCTGGGCATAGGGCCATCGGCACACTCCTATAACGGTGAGACCCGGCAGTGGAACATAGCCAATAATGCCAAATATATACAAGGTATTGAGACCGGCAAACTACCTGCCGAAACCGAAACGCTTACCGAAGAAAACCGGCTTAACGAATACATCATGACATCCATACGCACCATGTGGGGGCTTGATCTGGGTAAACTCAATGATATAGCCAAGGCATCTGCAAATGAGTTACTTATTGCTGCCAACCGGTATTTTGATAACGGCTGGATAATTCAAAAAGACAACAAGCTTTACCTAAGCCCTGAAGGCAAGCTTTATGCAGACAATATTGCGGCCGGCCTATTCTTTTAAAGCAGCAGGTTGTAAGAAATATCAGACGCTATAAAAACCAATCGTGCGTACTCCCCGTATCTTCATACAAGTAGCTGCCTAAACAAAATGTAAACAAAGCTTCAAGGGCCCGTGATAGCTTTGTTACATTGTAAAACAAAACAAACAAGCACCTTTGGGTGTCATTAAAAACATTTCGTAAACTAATCACATCATGAAAAAACTAATCATCGCGGCACTCGCAGTAGCTACTTTTGCTATAGCGTCCAAAGTAAACGCGCAAACTAAAATGGTAGGTGGCGCAGCTATGTACCCAACCAAAAATATAGTTGAAAATGCCATAAACTCTAAAGATCATACCACCCTGGTTGCTGCTGTTAAAGCCGCTGGTTTGGTACCAACCTTATCATCGGCGGGCCCTTTCACCGTATTTGCTCCAACTAACGAGGCCTTTAATAAATTACCTGCCGGTACTGTTGATAACCTGGTAAAACCAGCTAACAAAGTCGCTTTAACAAAAATTTTAACTTACCACGTAGTAGCCGGAAAATTAAGCGCTGCTGATTTAATGGCCAAAGTAAAAGATGGTAAAGGCAAAGCCGAACTGAACACCGTAAGCGGCGGTACTTTAACCGTTATGGAGCAAGGTAAAAAACTGTACCTGGTTGACGAAAAAGGTGGCAAATCATGGATCACTATTGCCGATGTTAACCAAAGCAATGGCGTTATACACGTAGTAAACACCGTATTAATGCCTAATTAACGTTATTCAGGATTATTAATAAAAAGCCTTGGTGCAAAGCACCCGGGCTTTTTTATTGTCAGATAAATTTCAAAATCGCCCTAAACAATTGGGTGTTTTTTCCAATTAATTAATTTTGCATGTTAATTAATTGTGAATATGAGTATAATTTTAACATCCATAGATACCGTTGATAATATAAGCAAACAGGACTTTGTTAACAATTATTTAAATCCTCGTAAACCGCTTATTATACGTAAAGCAACTGAAAGCTGGCCTGCTTTGCAAAAATGGACTTTCGATTATTTGAAAGAAACCGTTGGCGACCAAATAGTTCCGTTGTATGATAGCGCTAAAGCCGATCCATCCAAGGCTATTAACGCGTCAGCACAGGAAATGAAGTTTGCCGACTATATCGACCTTATACAAACACAACCTACTGATCTACGTATCTTTTTGTTTGACCCGATAAAGCACGCGCCTAAACTACTGAACGATTATCGTTCACCATCTGATTTAATGGGTGGCTTCCTGGATAAATACCCTAACATGTTTTTTGGAGGCGCGGGTTCTGTTACGTTTTTGCATTACGATATTGACCTGGCCCATATTTTTCATACTCACTTTAATGGCCGCAAAAAAGTGATGCTGTTTGATTACAAATGGACCGACAGACTGTATTGCATTCCATTTGCGACTTACGCGTTGGAAGATTATGATATTGAAAACCCTGATTTTGAAAAATTCCCGGCGTTAAACGGCGTTGAAGGCCAGGTGGCTACCTTAGAGCATGGCGATACACTGTTTATGCCAACAGGCTACTGGCACTGGATGAAATATCTGGATGGTTCTTTCTCAATATCATTGCGGGCCTGGGATAAATCATGGGCCATAAAGGCCAAAAGCTTGTATAACTTAACCATACAGCGCAAGTTTGATAACCTAATGAAATCGCGCTTTAAAAAGGACTATATGGACTGGAAAGAAAAGCTGGCCATTAAGCGGGCCGAAAATGCTTTAACGGCAGGAAGACCGTAAGTAACTAATATGGTTCATGTCATATTTTTTTAACATAAAATCTATACCTTTTGGGGTTTTATTTCGTTATTTTGTTTGCTTTTCGGTATTATCGTTAATTTAATTTAAAATAAAACAGCCCGGAAAGTAAACATAACATGAGTTTTATCCTCCGCCCGATTGATACCGTTGAAAATATTTCTTCTGAAGACTTTAAGAAGAATTATTTAGACCCACGCCGCCCCCTGATTATAAAAGGGCTTACCAAAAGCTGGCCAGCCCGCGAAAAATGGACTCCTGAATATTTGAAACAGGTAGTGGGTAATAAAGTAGTTCCTCTTTACGATAATTCCAAAGCCGATCCTTCTAAACCCATCAACTCATCGGCAACCGAAATGCCTTTTGACGAGTATATAGATTTGATCCGCAGTAAGCCTACTGAACTGAGGATATTCTTCTTTAACATATTTAAACAGGCTCCGCAACTACTGGATGATGTTAAATTACCTAAAGACCTCATGGGTGGCTTTTTAGAAAGCATGCCGGCCATGTTTTTCGGTGGATCTAACTCGGTTACCTTTTTACATTACGATATTGACCTGCCCCATATTTTTCATACCCATTTTGGCGGGCGCAAACATGTAATATTGTTTGAAAATAAATGGAAACGCCGTTTATACTGCATACCCAACGCCACTTACGCCCTGGAAGATTATGATGTGCTAAATCCCGACATTAAAAAATTCCCGGCTTTGGATGGTGTTGAAGGTATAGAGGCATTTTTAGAACATGGTGATACCCTGTTTATGCCAACCGGCTACTGGCACTGGATGAAATACCTTGACGGCTCATACTCCCTGAGCCTGCGTGCCTGGGACGCATCCATTAGCCGTAAGGCCGCCAGCCTGTATAACCTGGCCATCAAAGGTGGTGTAGATAGCGTGCTGAAAATGGCCTTCAAAGAAAAATATGCCAAATTTCGCGAAGAACTGGCCGTGAAATGGGCCAACCGTGAACTTGCCGCAGGGAAACCGCTGTAAGGCTTTACGTTGTAAGTATTACGTTATACGTTTTAAATAATATGAATAGCGACGAGTAGTGCTCATCGCTATTTTTATTTACAGCGCTTATAGAGTATTCGCACCTTTATCATCCTTTTGGGAATAGTAAGCCTGCACTATATCTGGTAGGTAATTAAAATAAGTAAAAGGATCATTCCTGATCTGTGTTGCAGACATAGGCACAATTTTACAGGGCTCATCATATATCACGGCTTCGCAATTCAAAAAACGGCTCATGTAAGCGCCATAAGCTTCCGAAGCAAATATCACATCAATAGGTGGCAACTGCTCTTTAAGGTAATTGGCCCAAAGTTTGGATAAACCTTCAGATGATACCGTAACTTCAGCATCTGATAGTATCAGATCGTCATAATTGAGCATCATAGGCTTAACCTTACTGTTCTCTTTATACAAATCCTCCAGCCATTCCAGTCTTTGAGCTCCCGTAATGGGCTCGTCGTCGCTGGCGCTTACTAAAACAATCAGTTCATCGCATTGCCCAACGGCAAATTCAATGAGAGCCATATGTCCCTTATGCAGGGGCATAAATTTGCCTATGATCAAACCTGTTTTCATCTGTAAACTCCAGTTTAAAATGTCAAATTCAATACTGCAAATCTATGAAGTATGATCACATACTATCTTCCATTCTCCTTTTATTTTTTTAAACCATAAAGTATAATATCCGCCAGGCGCATCTTTGGCACGTTTTAGCTTCCAGGCACCCATTACAAAGGCATTGGTAGCATCAAAAACTTTTACCTGCAAAATGGTAAACTTAAGCTGCCCCATAGCGGCCTTATTTGGATAAGCTTTTTTATAACGCTCAAGGGTAGCCTGCCAGCCATAAAGCGGCGCGGTTTTGCCAATAAAAAGCAACGAATCTGATTTCCAGTAAGTTTGCATAAAACTGTCAATATCGCCACGGTTCCAGTCCAGCTCTTGTTTATGCATTACGTTTAAAATAGCCTGCCTGTCCTGCGCGTATAAAAAGCCCGAACCAAGCATCAGCAAACAACATATGATGAGTTTTTTCATAAATTAAAGATAAAGTAATCGAAGTGTTAGTTATTTACTCGTAGTTATCATTTTGTATAGATATGCAACCGCTACAAAATGTTAAAAATCCTGCTATATTTGAAAATATACTACACCAAAACTTTACATTTAATTTTATGAGAGATCAGGTATTAAGCTTCGGCGAAGTTTTATGGGATGCCTTTGGCGATGGAAAAAAGGCCGGTGGTGCCCCAATGAATGTGGCAAGACACCTGGTGCAACAGGGCGTTAAGGTTACCTTTGCAAGCTCTGTTGGTATGGATAACAGCGGCGATGAGTTGGTTAACTTTTTACAAAAAAGCGGTTTATACTCCCCACTTATTCAACGCGATGACGAATTGCCCACCTGTGAAGTTACCGTACAGCTTGATGAAAACAACCAGGCTACCTATGTAATTCCTGAACCCGTTTCATGGGATAATATACAAAGCCACACTATACTAACACAGGCAGCCCAACAGGCATCGGCCATTGTGTTCGGGAGCCTCGCTTGCCGCAATACTACCACGCGCGAAACCCTGCTCAATTTATTGGATGAAACCCAGGCGCTCAAAATTTTTGATGTAAATCTGAGGCCTCCGCACTATACACTATCAACCATTGAAACCCTGGTAGCCAGTGCCAACGTAGTAAAAATGAACGAGGAAGAAGCCAACCTGCTTATCGGCGGTAGCAGCGATTCGTTAAGGGATCAGATCAACGAATTCCGTTCCAAATACCATAACCAAACCATTTGTGTAACCCGTGGTGAACATGGTGCCATAGTATGGCATGATCATGAATTTTATGAAAGCCCGGGCTGCCCTGTAAAAGTAGGCGACTCCGTAGGCGCGGGGGATGCCTTCCTGGCTACCTTTGTAGCCGGCTTACTGGCCAAGCACCCTATGCAAACAATTGTTGATAAATCATGCTCGGTAGGTGCGTTTGTAGCCAGCCAACGCGGCGCCAACCCGGTTTATCCGCCGGAATTGCTGAATAGTTTGGCGTATTTGTAAAACAATCTCAAACCATAACATGTCATTGCGAGGAGGAACGACGAAGCAATCGCGAACTATGCCATTCACCCTGTAAAGCATGCGATTGCCGCGCTACGCTCGCAATGACAAACTTCTCCCAACACCCTCTTTACGTCGCAGGCGAAGAGAGGGTCGACAAGCACAGCGATGTCGGGGTAAGTAGCCTTCTCATCCGCACATCTAAAATCCGCACATTCCCCATTTGTCATACTTACCTAACAATTTCTTTTAATACCTCGTATACCAAACTTTTAAAAATAATTATCCGTTTCTTTATATATAGAAAGGACACGATATGCGCGGTTTTGGATTTTCCAAGTTTAAACCCAACCAGATCCCCAAAGGCGGATTTGAAGAATTATTAAAATTATTCCTGGAATTGCTTAATTATACCTCGGGCGATGCAGGCGAAGCTTTAGCCTGGCTAAATGAGCTTGACAAACAATACAACCTCACCAATGACGATTATGGCATGGGCGATTTTATTGACGAGCTTAAACAAAAAGGCTATCTGGATGAAGATAAACAAAGCGGAGGTTTTAACATCACCGCTAAAACGGAGCAAAGCATCCGCCAGTCGGCATTGGAAGAAATATTCGGTAAATTAAAAAAATCAGGCAAAGGCAATCATCGCACACCGCAATCGGGTCAGGGTGATGAAAAAAATGCCGAACGCCGGGAGTTTGAATTTGGCGATAGTTTGGATCAGATCGATATGACCCAGTCTATCCATAACGCCCAGGTTAATCACGGCATTGGCGATTTTATGATGACTGAGCGCGACCTGGAGGTGGAGGAAATGGACTATAAGACCCTTACTTCAACCGTGCTGATGATAGATATATCGCACTCCATGATTTTGTATGGTGAAGACAGGATAACCCCGGCCAAAAAGGTGGCTATGGCCCTTGCTGAGCTCATCCGCACCAAATACCCTAAAGATACCCTTGATATTGTAGTTTTTGGTAACGATGCCTGGCCTATAACCCTGCAGGATTTGCCTTACCTACAGGTTGGCCCTTACCATACCAACACTTATGCCGGTTTGGAATTAGCCACCGATCTGCTTCGCCGCCGTAAAACGCACAATAAGCAGATATTCATGATCACCGATGGCAAACCTACCTGCTTAAAGGAAGGCACCCGGTATTATAAAAACAGCATCGGGCTGGACAGGAAAGTAGTGAACAAAACCCTGAACATGGCTGCCCAATGCAAGCGCCTAAAAATACCTATTACAACTTTTATGATTGCGAAAGATCCCTATTTGCAGCAGTTTGTTCGTAAATTTACGGAAACCAACGGCGGTAAGGCTTTTTACAGCTCATTGACCGGACTGGGCGAATATATTTTTGAGGATTACATACGTAACAGAAGAAAAACGGTAAGATAATTTAAGTCGGAAAGACCGGAAGTCCGGAAAGTCCGAAAGACAAATTTTCTGCTCGCAAACTACCAAACAAAAACAACACTTCCGGACTCTCCGGTCTTCCCGGACTTTCGGACCACACAAAGAAGAATGAACAAACTATTGGATATAAAAACCCTCGGCCAGCTTAAAAAAACTGATTACAAAAGCCGATCGGTTAAAGACGAATTACGCGCCAATTTAATTGCACAGCTAAAAAAACGCGAAGGCGGTTTTGAAGGCATTGTTGGTTTTGAAGATACGGTTATCCCCGATCTGCAAACCGCCATACTGTCGCGCCATAATATTTTGCTGCTTGGCTTGCGCGGCCAGGCCAAAACCCGCATAGCCCGCTTGCTGGTTAATTTACTTGATGAATATGTTCCTTATATTGAAGGATCAGATCTGTTTGATGACCCTTACAACCCTATTTCCTGGTACGGCCATACCACGGTTACCAACATGGGCGATGATACCCCAATAGGCTGGATACACCGCTCTGAACGCTACACCGAAAAACTGGCTACCCCGGATGTTACCGTTGCCGACCTGATTGGCGATGTTGACCCGATCAAGGCTGCCACATTAAAATTAACTTATTCAGACGAGCGCGTTATACACTTCGGCTTGATCCCCCGTGCACACCGCGGCATATTTGTGATCAATGAGCTGCCCGATTTGCAAGCCCGTATCCAGGTATCATTGTTTAACATTTTACAGGAACGCGATATCCAGATACGTGGCTTTAAACTTCGCCTGCCACTTGATATACAGTTTGTATTTACAGCCAACCCTGAAGATTATACCAACCGCGGCTCAATAGTTACGCCACTGAAAGACCGTATTGAAAGCCAGATATTAACTCACTACCCGCGTACGGTTGAAATTTCAAGAAAGATAACCCAACAAGAAGCCTCCCTTACCGAAGAGCAGCGCAAAAACATTGAGGCTGATGACCTGGTAAAAAACCTGGTTGAGCAAATTGCCTTTGAGGCCCGTAACTCCGAGTATATTGATAAAAAATCAGGTGTATCTGCACGTTTAACCATCTCGGCCTATGAAAACCTCATCAGCAATGCCGAGCGCCGTATGATCATCAATAACGAAAGCAACACTTTTGTACGCGTAACCGACTTTTTGGGCGTAATCCCTGCTATTACCGGTAAAATTGAACTGGTATATGAAGGCGAGCTGGAAGGACCCGGCAAGGTTGCTAACATACTAATTGGTAAAGCCATTAAAAGCTCACTGCTGGAGTTTTTCCCTGATCCCGAAAAAGCTAAAAAATCAAAAGGAGTTAATCCGTACGCCAGCATTATTAACTGGTTTGGCGAAGGCAATAACCTTGCTCTGGTTGATGATATGCCTTTGCAGGATTACAAAAAAGCCCTTAATGAGGTTGCAGGTTTAAAAGATCTGGTTAAAAAGAACCACCCCCGTCTTACCGAAAATCAGCAGCTATTACTTATGGAATTTGTGTTGCATGGCCTTTCTGAGTTTTCTCAACTCAATAAAGGATTTTTAGATAATGGTTTCGCGTTCTCCGATATGTTCAACAGCCTGTTTAATCTGCAGCCTGATGATGATGACGATTTGGATTTAGACGACGATCGTTATTAATTTAGTACCGGGTTTTGGTATCAAGTAGTTAGTATCAAGTATCACGACTTTCAATCTGTTTTGTAAAAATAGAGGCTATCTTGATACTTGATACTAACTACTTGATACTAATTGACCTAATCGATACTAATTAACATAAAATGACAGAACAGGCGCTTAACATTATCCTGATAATTGCCATACTATTACTTATTGATTTGTATGTGTTGCATGGTATACGCGGCGCGTTTAAAAAATGGAAGTTGCCCCATTCGGGCGACTTTACTTTTTTTTACTGGTTTATATCCGTTTCATTAATTGCTGGTCTGCTATTAGTAATTTATATCAACTTAGGTATAGGTACGCGTGCAGGATTTTTAATGGCTTTTTTCCTTGTGCTGTTAGTTAAGCTATCATTTTTACCCTTCCTGTTGATAGATGATCTGAGAAGGCTGCTGGTATTAAGACGCAACAGGCTTCAGCGAAAAACTGAAAATATCATCATCCCTCCGCATGAACATGATATCCCGCGTTCGGAGTTTTTGATGAAGGCGGGCTTGCTGGCCAGCTCCATACCTTTAGCTGGCATCAAGCTAAGCATGCCCAAAGCTTTATATGACTATCATGTAAAATACCAAACCATGTACCTGCCCAATTTGCCTAAAGCATTTGACGGTATCAGGCTTGGGCAGATATCTGATATACACTCCGGCAGTTTTTTTAATAAAAAAGCGGTATTGGGCGGCGTTGAAATGCTGCTTAAAGAGAAAACAGACCTGATATTTTTCACCGGCGACCTGGTTAATGGCCAAGCCATAGAGATGAAAAACTATCAGGATATTTTTTCAAAAGTAAAAGCTCCACTGGGGGTTTATAGTTCGTTGGGCAACCATGATTATGGCGATTACGGCATCTGGCCCTCACCTGAACTTAAAAAGAAAAACCATGAAGACCTGATTGCTACTCACAAAAACATGGGCTGGGATCTGCTGCTTAATGAACATCGGCGTTTAAAAGTAGACGGCGAAGAAATTGGCATACTGGGTATTGAAAACTGGGGCGAGCTAAGCATGTTTCCTAAATATGGCCGCATGGACCTGGCCACCAAAAACACGGATGATCTGCCGGTAAAATTATTGTTATCACACGATCCTTCGCATTGGCGTGCCGAAGTGCTGCCTAAATATCCGCAAATAGATGCCATGTTCTCAGGGCACACACACGGCATGCAGTTTGGCGTACGCACAGAACATTTTCAATGGAGCCCTATTGAATATATTTACAAAGAATGGGCCGGTATGTATAATGAAGGTCAGCAACAATTATATGTTAACGTAGGCTATGGCTTTGTAGGCTTAAGAGGCCGCGTTGGAATATTGCCGGAGATTACGATATTTACATTAAAAGCCGGCCAGGATCCTTCCGGATACCGATCATAACCAATCAAATGCGGCGGCTTCAGTATCGATGAAAAAACTATTGCAACCCGCGCTTGATTTTTTGCTGTTCAGTAATATTTTCATGTCACTGTGCGCGGTTGCGCAAGCTTTGCTCACTTTTCAATTAATTGGTGCCAAGCCTGTATTCACTGTTTTAGGTTTACTATTTACATCAACCCTGGGTATTTACAATTTCTGTATATTAATAACCAGACCAGTACGGCCCGAAACATCGCCTTATAAACGTGTGCGTTGGTTTTTTGCGCATTACAGGCTCATGGTAACGTTTACCATTGTATCGCTACTATCACTTATCCCGCTGTTTTTTTTAATTACAACCGAATCAAAAATACTGCTCATTTTTTTGAGCGTGCTATCTTTTAGTTACAGTCTGCCTTTATTTACCGTAGGCGATCATAAATTCGGGCTCCGTAATATTCCGGGTTTAAAACCATTTCTGATCACTCTGGTATGGACCATGAGCTGCGTGCTATTCCCGGCACTGGAGGTATTGCACCGTTACAGTAATGATATCAGCATGCGCGATACTACCATCATGATAGCTAAACGCTTTTTGTTCATCGCCGCGCTAACCATTCCTTTTGATATCCGCGATCTGTTTGAAGATCGTAAACACGGGTTAAAAACCATTCCGGTTGCCCTGGGCGAAAAAAACGCTTATCTGTTTTGCCAGGTTTTATTAGCCGGGTATATAGTTTTACTATTCATTTTCAGGCATAATGGCTTTAATACCGACTTTTGGGCTTTAACAGCTACTATAATTTTAACAGGCTGGCTTATATTTAAATCGGCCTGGAAAAAGAACGAGTATTACTACTTTTTTTATATGGATGGTGTACTCATATTACAATATGTGGTATTAATAGCAGCCAGGTTTATAACAACCCATATATAGCGCATGGCAGCCAACTTCAATAACTCGGCCTGGTTTTATGATCGCCTTTCGCGCCTTGTTTATGGCCGTGCATTAATAAATACCCAGCAATATCTTATCCAATTTATAGAACCCGGCACTAAAATATTGATAGTGGGCGGAGGTACCGGCTGGATATTGGAGGAGATCAGCAAACTTCATGCATCAGGTTTACACATTACTTATGTAGAAGTAGCGGCAAATATGATAGCCCTATCCCAAAAAAGAAATATAGGTAACAATCAGGTAGCTTATATCAATAATGCTATCGAAAATGTATCCTTAGCGAATGATTTTGATGTGGCGATAACTCCATTTCTGTTCGATAATTTTACCGAGCAAACTTTAGCAACTGTATTTAACCACATCCATGCTTTGCTAAAACCAGGTGGCTTATGGCTCAATGCCGATTTTCAGTTAACCGGCAAATGGTGGCAACAGTTTTTACTGAAAAGCATGTTTATTTTTTTCAGAATAGTTTGTGGTATCGAGGCCAGTAAATTACCTCAAATCGAAGCTTACTTTACTCAAAACACTTATAAACCCATAGGCCAAAAAACTTTTTTTAATGAGTTTATTGTGGCTAAGGTTTATCGCAACCTTGTTAGTAAAGAGAAGATCTAAACCAATACCTGACAAATCTCAGTTTGCCAGATATTAGTTCATAATAAGTACCATCCGATTCAGTTTTTTCATTCAGTAGCGCTATTCATTCAACCTTTGTCGCTTCAGTTTTATGCCCGTTTTCATTTAACACCGCCTTGTTAACCTTACCGGCGGCATCCATTAAAAACTCTATCTGTACCGGAACTTCCATCGGGAAAAACTTAGTCTGGCTTTCGGGATAAAGGGTTAATTTAGGCTGACCTGTGGGCTGGCCTTTCAATTTACCATCTTCATAAGTTACGTTTATACTAATTGTTGGTGTTATGGCGTACTTGCCTACATAAGTTTGCATAACCGAAGCAGGCACATTAGCCACTACTTTAACAGTCGACCGATATAAACCCTTAAATCCATAAACTTTGGCTACACTATTGATCACTTCTTTGATAATATCATCACGATCTGAATTAACCATCACTACAACGCCGTTACCGCCCTCAAGGCTGCCATAATATTGGTTACGGAAACCTATGTTTGCACCACCATGCTGAAAATATTTAACGCCATCAAGCTCATCAATAAACACACCCAGCGCGGCACTTTTATCCAGATATGGCGTAAGCCTGAGCCGGGTTGTAGCCTGGTTCAGCACCTTTGCCGATTTGCCCTCATAAGCCAGTTGCGTTTCGATGATATACTTGGCCAAATCGGTCGGGGTTGTCCATAAGCCGGCTGCTGCCTGTTCAGGGTGTATCTGGTATTTGCCCGGCGCTTGCTTACCATTGGCATCATACGCAGTGGCCAGCATTTGAGATTTAATACCCACCGGCGGTTGTTCGTATGTACTGTTGCTCATGCCAAGCGGCTGTAGCACCGCTTTTTTCATATAGCTGGCATAGGGTTCATGCGTAACGTCCATCACGATCATTTGCGATATGGTAACGCCGCCACCAGAATATTCAGATCTTAAGCCAGGCTGGTACATAGAACGTACTGGGGCGGAATTGGCCGGAGCTACGCCATCAAGTATCTGCGGTATGGTGGGCAATGGTTTTGTTTTATTGTAACCACCAAAGCCATGTACCGTTAAACCGGCTGTATGGCTCAGCAAATTAGCCATCGTGATCTTTTTGCCATTACTCAGGCTATCATAAGGAAATTTCCAGCTGGTAAGGTAGGTGTTAATATCCGTATACAGATCAATCTTTTTATCCTGTACCAATTTGAGTACTCCTACCCCATTTAACGATTTACTGATCGAACCCGACTGGAACAGTGTATTTACAGTAACCGGAATTTTCAAACTATCATCGGCCAGACCATAGCCTTTAGCCCAGGCAATATGATAATTTTGGATAACTGCTATGCTGAGGCCATGCACTTTATAAAAAGTCATTCGTTCCTGTATAGTAGCCGGTTTTTCGCCGGCTATCTGTACAGTGCCTACAAGATTAGTTTCAACCTGTTGAATTTTGCTTTTGGCATCACTTTGAGCAAATACCGGCAACTGCACCAATAGCAGTGCCGGTAAAATAATGAATTGGTTTAGTGCTTTCATTTAGATATACATTTTGATATAAACAATTATACAAAATATAATTCTGTATTTTTATTTATATCAAAATAAAATATTGAATAAAATCACTAAGACCATTATCTGGAAGCCGCTTCCGATAATGGATCTATACCAAATTACTTTTTCCCAAATGCTGTTGCCAGTTCATTAAGCTGAGCCGCATTAAGGGTTTCTTTACCGTTCTCTATCACGATGCGATATTTGAAAGTCACCGACTCGCCTTTTTTAAGTGTCAGATTCTTGGCCGATTTGCCATTGGTAAAAATCTTTTCGCCCAGCGGGTTAGCAGCAAATAGGCCGTAACCCCTCGCATGCCAAAATGTAGGATAATTGGGGTTTTGCGGATGATCGATAATAGAAATACTCACCGAATCAGCACCCATTTTACCGTATACCTTGCACCAAACGCCCCGGGTACTCCAGGCATCGTTACCGGTTTTGCCCGCGCTGGTGAGGTATGTTCCGTTAGCTACATGGTCTGAACCCCCTTTTACTATAGTTACAATGCCTTTATCATCCGTAAATTTTTGATCGGCAGTTTCGGGTATTTGCAATTCATGAGCAAGGCGTAGGCCCAGCATACCATCCTTGGCATCATTGAAAACAGCATCGATATCGGCTTTCAGAGTGGTATAACGATCTATGATGCGCTGGCTGCCATTACCACTGAATTCAAAGCGGGTGGTTTCTTCCAGTATCACCTCTTTTTGCTGGTTAGTCCAGTTGGCGTGGTAGGCCAGTACACCGGTTTCGCCGCTTTTGGTTTCCAGGATACGATCGGTGCGGATCCAGCCGTAGGAGCTTTTTTTGGCGGCAGGTATAGCGTAGGAGTTATTCCAGAAATCGAGTCCGTTCAGGTTTTCAAAATTGAACCATAAGCCAATATGATGCGGATGATCGGTAGGGTCGCCGGCACGTTTGGCCAATGGGAAACTGCGGGTAACTACTGTACCGGCGGCATCACGCAGGGGGTATAACACCGGTTTTTCCAGCGTATCCGGGTACAGAAAACTGGTAAAGGGTTTACCGCCTATCAGCACATCTATCTTATCCTTTGATGCTTTTACGATTTTAACAGGTTCGTTTTTTTGAGCATATACAACCGAAGCTAAAGTTGTCATGACTAAGGCAATGCCTAATGTTTTAAATATGGCCATAGGGTTATGATGTATAAGGTTAATAATAGTTGAGGAGAAAAGAGCTTCCCATTTGTGAGGGTAATGTCCCATCAAAAGGCAGTTTCATCAAATCAGCCTGCTTATCGACTCACCCCGACATCGCTACGCTTGTCGACCCTCTCTTCAGCTTCGCTGGAAAGAGGGTAAGAAAACCTTTTATCGTATTTCTTTTTGTCCTTTATCTTTTTCAAAACCCCTCTTTCCGCCGCAGGCGAAGAGAGGGTGGTCAAGCGAAGCGTAGACCGGGTGAGTCACTTGTCTGCCATGCAAATCAAAGATTATGCCTTTTAAAAAGCTCACCTCTTGAGAAGGGCAGGGGTGTGTTTTCTTTAATGATGAACACACCCCGCCACCTTCACTATCTTTCGCTCCCCCTCTCAAGAGGGGAATTATGAATTAATATTTAAACACTTTTCCGTTAGCCATTACCTCCTGGCTGGCTTCGTCAAATGTGGCTTTGTAGCCGGTATGTACGGCTGCGTTGGTCATGATATTCGCGATAGAATGGCTATAACCAGCTTCGACCGGGGCATTTGGCTGTTTGCGGCTGCGCACACATTCCATCCAGTTACGTACGTGGTTAGAGGTCAGTTTATCGCCACCTGTATTGGCAGATGCTACCACCTGCTCCGTATTCTCTAAACTTATTTCCGGTAACAGGTTAGCCTGCATGCCCATAGCACCGGCCATTTTAGCAGTTAAGCCGCCCTCTGGTGAAACCTTGTTAGTATTCAGATTGAGCTCGCCGCCGTTTGAATAATAGATCTCGGCAGGGTGTTCATCACCATTGTGCATACGCGAGCCGAACGTTACCTGAAAGCCTTTTGATGGATCATCCAACGGACCGTAATCAAATGCGGCCAAAATGGTATCCCAGTTACGGCGGCCATCTTTCCACTTATAAATACCACCATTGGCTACTACGCTGCGCGGATGTTTAAGGCCGGTAAACCAGTGTACGGTATCAATCTGGTGGCTCATCCACTGGCCGGGCAAACCTGATGAATATGGCCAAAACAAGCGGTACTCTAAATATATGCGCGGATTGAAGGCCTCATATGGGCGGTTCATGATAAAGCGTTTCCAATCAGTATCCTGCTCTTTTAATACATTAAGCAGTTCGGGGCGGCGCCAGCGGCCGGGTTGGTTTACGTTCCATGTAAGCTCTACCATTGTAATATCGCCAAACTTGCCCGAGCGGATAAAATCATTAGCGGCATGGTAATTGGCCCCACTCCTGCGCTGCGAACCTATTTGCACAATTTTACCTGATTCCTTTACCGCTTTAAGGGCGGCGCGGTTATCTTCCATCGTTTCGGCAAATGGCTTTTCAACATAGGCGTCGCAACCGGCCTTTACCGCTTCAATAGCATGACGGGCATGTTGAAAATCGGCTGTGCTGATAAATACCGCGTCGACAGATTTGCTGTCATATAGTTCTTCATTGTTGCGGTAGGCCTTTACATCGTTCTGCATCTTTTCCTTCCAGATGGCCGCGCCTTCTTCACGCCGCCTGCTCCAAATGTCTGATACGGCAACCACCTCAAAATTAAGCTCTTTGTAGTGGTTCATAAAGCTGGGTATATGTGAGCTTCTGTGTCTGTCAGAAAAGCCTACAACACCAACCCTAACGCGGTCATTAGCACCAATGATGCGTTTATAGCTTTTTGCGCTCCAGCTGTTTTTAGCAAGCATTACACCGGCACCCGCCAGCGCGGCCTGCCTGATAAAAGTACGGCGTGATTTTTCCATGAAGAATAGATAATTGGTTAATGGCCGGTTACTACAACCGGCTAAAACCAAATATCGAAGAATTTACCTGAAAACCGATATTGTTTTTAAGTGTCTTTGTAACAATAATGTTTCGCAAGTAATCCGGAGTTATTTATTCGCTCAAAACTTTTTAAAATTTTATTTTAACACTTTTTGGCATCAAAATCGGTGAAAAAACAGCGGAAATCGATCAAAAAATGAGGTAAAACAAGCATTTTAACACTTTTTCACTCACTTTTGGGGTGTTTTTTTCGCTTTAAAAAGAACTATGTCATTATAAATCAGTGACTTATTTACAATTCTTAAGCTCCCGGTTGTTTCTGACTCTTAACCAAACAGCCCGGATATCTGCTGAAGATATCCGGGCTGTTGCTTGGTATACAAATATACAAAATTGCTTCCTGACAAGCAATTCATGAGATACCTAAGAATGTGCACATTTTGGTGTAGAAGATTTCTCCTTCGTCGAAAGGACAAAGTGAGCAGGCAGAAGATTTAATTCCCAAAAATCGAAGTCTTCGCTCTCTCCTCGGGCGAAAGCTTTTCAAACTCCTGGTAACATTTGCTGATGTATGCCGCCAGGTTAAAATCTTTGCCGGTAAAAGTTTTAATATCCGGCGAGTACCGCATGGCGAAACTATGCAACTCCTGACCTTTTAGGGGAACGTATTTTCCGACATTTTCGTCGCTGAAGGCTTGTTCAATTTGCGCGGTTATTTTATCGTTCCTGTCTTGCTGCTCCCTTTTTCGGGCATCGTTCTCGGTCTTTTTGTTCGACCATATCCTGAGGCTCACTCCACCCTTTATTGAACCATCGGCATTGGGGCCATCAACATTACGTTGGTAGGTCATGGTTTGGTTATGAAAATTAGGGTCTATAGGTTGTTTAAACGCTTCCGGATTTACCGAGTTCTCCCCTTTGGCATTGATCACCACCTCATTCAGCATATGCCGTACCGGCTCCAGGTAAAATTCGCGTGCATTCAGGCTGATCAGCACTACGGTATCGGGTTTATATCCGGCCCCGGTAAGTACCAGCATATCGCTGACTTTGGCCGGGATCAGGAAATGTCCCTGTTTGTCAGTCCGGGCTTTAAATTTTCCATTCAGGTTTTCAATGCTGATATCGGCTAAGGCAACATGCGTTTTATTTTCGTAAACAACACCCTCCTGGGTGCGCTGCTGAGCATAAACCAGGGACGATAAAAACAAGAATAGGAATACAAATCCGAGACGAAACATTTTTTAAATTTAAAAATTCCCGCTTCATCAATAAGTTAAAATATGTTAAAGCTTTGAATGAGGGATATTATTCATAAAATGCTGCCATGAATTAACCTTTATCAAATTTGATTTATATTGCATATCCCTTAAAATAATACCAATACTATGATGAGCGAGTTTCAGCCACTTATTGAGCACGTAAAGAAAAGAGTTGATATGACTGATGATGAGCTTGCTGAACTGCTATCCTATTTCAGCATAAAAAAGATCAAAAAGAAACAGTACATCATTCAGCCCGATTTTGTGGCCAAACACCGCAATTATGTTATTGAAGGTGCTTTTCGTGCCTATGTTATTGACGAAAAGGGGGAGGAACATACCATACAATTCGCTATTGAGGACTGGTGGATATCTGATTACAACAGTTTCATATACCAGCAACCCGCCACCATGTTTGTAGTGGCGCTTGATGATAGCGTTGTTTTGCAGATAACTCATGAACAGGAGCAAAAACTAAAAGCCGCGGCCCACCAATTCGAGACCTTTTTCAGGATAATGGCCGAACGCTCCGCCGCCTTTCAGCAGCGGCGCATCATCTCTAACCTCACCCAATCGGCAGAGGAACGCTATACTGATTTTTTAGAAAAATATCCGCTGGTGGCGCAGCGTGTACCGCAATACGCGTTGGCATCGTACCTGGGCATGACCACCGAATTTCTGTCCAAGATCCGCAATAATAAAGTACGCCGAAAAAGTTGAACTACTTCAACCATATTTCCTAATCTGGTTTATCGTCAAAAAATACCGTTCTGCCCAACTTTGCTATATCAAAACAACAATTAAATAGTAAAGATCATGTCAGAAAAATTAAAAAATAAAGTAGCCGTTATTGCAGGAGGCAGCAACGGCATAGGCTTAGCCACTGCTAAATTATTTGCAGCACAAGGCGCTAAAGTAGCCATTAGCGGCCGTAACCCGCAAACCTTAAACAATGCCGTTGCCGAAATTGGTCACGATGTGATAGGCGTACAAGGCGATGTAGCCAGCCTGAGCGACATCGAAAAACTATACCAAACCGTGGCCGATAAATTTGGCAAAATAGATGTACTGATCGTTAATGCCGCCGTTTATGTGCTTGCCCCATTAGCCAGTTTTACTGAAGAGCAGTTTGATAAAGTGAGCGACATTAATTTTAAAGGCACATTTTTCAGTGTGCAAAAAGCCCTGTCTTATTTAAATGATGGCGCATCTGTAGTGCTTACTTCCTCAGTTGTGGCCGAAAAGGGTGTACCCGACCATGCGGCTTACGCGGCATCAAAAGCGGCTGTACGCTCGCTCGCCAGGAGCTTCTCGGCCGAGTTACTTGACCGCAAAATACGGGTGAATGTTTTAACTCCCGGCCCTATTGATACCACAATATTTGAAACGGTAACCAGCAGCAAAGAAGAAGCTGAAGCTGCCAAAGCCGGTATGGGCGAGTTTACCCCGGTTAAACGCGTAGGCACAACAGCCGAGATTGCAGCAGCTAACCTTTATTTAGCCTCAGATGATTCGGCTTTTATGGTAGGCGGCGAGATATTGCTTGATGGCGGTATCCGGTCGCTGTAAGGTTGATTGGGACATTATTCATCGACTCACCCCGACATCGCTACGCTTGTCGCCCCTCTCTTCAGCTTTGCTGGAAAGAGGGGCTTTTTATTGAAAATCATTGCTGAGATAAAGAGTTATGATGCAAAAGCTTTATTTAAGTCTATTCAATAAGTTCAAATTACTTGCTATCTCTTTTACGTTACAATAAGTTAATATGGCTATGATATATTTTTGCGCGCGTAAATTAAAGCAACCCAAACCTGTCACCATTCATGAAAAAACCTTTTTTAATATTAATGCCCGTTATAACGATGCTCATCATATCGTGCAGTAAAAAAAATGATGTAAAGCCGGAGGTAAATATCAATGGTACCACCTATCCCACTGTTAAAATTGGCACCCAAACCTGGACGGCCGCTAATTATAACGGCCCCGGCGGAGAAAACTATGACCGCGGTACAGTTAACGATCCACTTTCTGGTAAATTTTACAGCCTGGATGAAACCACGAAAATTTCTTTGCCTGCCGGATGGCGGGTACCAACCAGAGAAGATGCCGAAAAACTATTATTATTTTTAGGAGCAAAAAAAACTGTGAGCCTAACATTATCTGTCGGCGATTCTATTGCAACTAAACTTAAATCAAACGCTGACTGGACATATAACCTGGGAAATAATAGTAGCGGCTTTAACGCCTTTCCGGTAGGGCTTGCTTATTATTCAGTTGCATATAGTTTTAAAGGAAACGCTATAGCTTTTTGGACATCTACTTCTGAGTTCTTTGGTAATTTCGAATATATTTTACGAATAGAGGATTTCCCACCTTACTTTTCTCACATGGGTATCGTAACAGTGATCAGTCAGGGTAATCTTGCTTCGGCAAGATTTTCTTTAAGGTTTGTTAAGGATAACTAATACAGGTATTTCCATATCTCTTAAAACAAAAAGAGCCGCCCCATAGGGTGGCTCTTTTCATTATAATCTTAACTGAATTATTGTTGCGGTGTTGTAGCCGGCGCAGTTGCAGGAGCTGGTTTATTTTCAGGTGCTTTACCTATCAGATCCATAAACTGATCCAGTTTAGGGGTGATGATAATTTGCGTACGCCTGTTTTGCGCTTTACCTGTAGGGGTATTGTTATCGGCAATTGGGTTGTACTCACCACGACCACCTGCTGTTAAACGTTTAGGGTCAACAGCGTAGTTGTTTTGCAGAGCTTGCACTACTGATGATGCTCTCAGGGCGCTCAGATCCCAGTTATTACGGATGTTTTTCTGGCTGATTGGCACGTTATCAGTATTACCTTCAATCAGCACATCGTAAGTGCTGTAATCTTTAATGATCTTGGCAATTTTGCTCAGGGTTTCGTTGGCCTTGTCAGATACTTCGTAGCTACCAGATTTGTACAACATATTGTCTGACAGGGAGATGTAAACCACACCTTTTAATACCTTCACATCAACATCCTGGCTTTCCTGCGCGGTTAATGAGCGGGTAAGGTTATTGGTTAACACCATATTAAGCGAATCGCTTTTTGATTTGGCATTTACCAATTGCTGAATGTATTTGTTTGAGCTGTTGATCTCATCAACCAGTTTAGAGATATTCAGGCTTCCCTGATTGCTGGAGTTTAAACATTTGTTCAGCGCATCCTGTAAAGCAGCCACATTTGATTTTTGCAGGGAAATTTGCTCTTCCAGACTGGCTACACGGCCATTGGCAACAGCCAGGGCCTGCGCAGTGGTTTGATATTTTACACTCATATCGCGCGTGCTATTTTGCAGCTGGGTGTAATTAGCGTCAAGTTCTTTGTATTTTTTACTGCTAACGCAGCTTTGGGTTAATACCGCGGCTATAAGCACAAGCGGTACGGCTATGGGGAATTTCATAAATCTGTATTTTTTAGGTTTAAATATAAAACAATAATGCTTAACCAATCAATAGCGTAAAAGTTTTGTTTACGTTTTGCTGATTATTGAAGCCTTATTGTCAAAAAGCGTACCGAATATCAGAATTTGGCTAAAGCGCTCATTGTACATTATTCATCCGTCCCATAAATGGGACGGCAATGAATTATACATTTGTAAGTATTACAGAAGCAAAATCTAAGATAATAATTCATTGCCGTTGGCTTCAGCCAACGGGTTTCATATGAAAGTATGCAGGGCTTTAGCCAAAAATCCGAATATGCAATCATTGTAAATCTTCCTGAACACTTATAACCCATCCCCAAAAACTTATTTCCTTATATTGGCGGTATACTATCAATCACAAAAAATGAGAACATCTTGTCGCACCCTGCACCAAAAAATCAAATTAACCTTAATGATCTGTCTGTTAGCTATTACCTCCGGCTTTGCTCAAAACGGCCCTGCCATGAAATGGTTTAATCAACCCTCAAAATGGACAGGTAACGCTGCCAAACTAACCTTTACCGTTGACCCTGGAACCGATTACTGGCAGGTTACCCATTACGGTTTTAAGCGTGATAACGGCCCTTTTTATTACCAGGAAATGGCTGGAATTTTGAGGCCAGCGTAAAAATAACCGGCAATTACCATGAGCTTTTTCATCAGGCCGGTTTAATGGTACGTATTGATGAAAAAAACTGGATAAAAACCGGAATTGAATATGTAGACGGCGTTCAGAATGTAAGTGCCGTGGTAACGCGCGAAGTTTCCGACTGGTCGGTAGTTCCCCGCCATAACAGCCCTAAATCGGTATGGTTAAAATTGCTTCGCAAAGGCGATTATGTGGAGATCAAATATTCATTCGACGGCCAAAAGTATGATATGCTGCGCCTGGCCTATTTCCCGCCCAATAAAAAGGTGCAGATAGGCATGGTTGCCGCCGCGCCGGGCAAACTAAGCTTCCCGGTAACTTTTGAAAACTTTAAAGTTGAGGTTGTAAAATAAGAATTACAGGGCGTATATTCGACTCACCCGCCCGTTGCTTCGCTCGGGCACCCTCTCTTCGGCTTCGCCGGAAAGAGGGTTGAGAAAAAACTTGTCATTGCGAGGAGGAACGACAAAGCAAAAGCCTCACCCAACCCTCTCCAAAGGAGAGGGCCTTAAAGTACTTTTTTAAATCTTCCCTTATGGGGGAGATTTAGAGGGGGCTCATTGCCGCGCTACGCTCGCAATGACAAATTTCGTTTTTCCCCTGTTGAAGCAGGCGAAGAGTGGGGTTATATTAAGACTTACGAAGTTTTAAAAACTTCGTAAATCTCTCGTCGCTTAAAGATCTCCTCTTTGCGTTTGCATAGCAGAGCGGGAAGACAAGCACACCAATGCCGAGCTGAGTCAATAAATGTCCCTTACTTTTTCAACGAAAGCAAACCCTCCATGAGTTCCTCATTAAAACTGCCAATAGTTGTGGTGTTCAGCATTTTGTGTATGCGGTTACGGATCGCTTTAAACTCATTATGCAGCGGGCAGGGGTTTACCTCCGAGCATTGTTTTAAACCCAATGCGCAGCCATAAAATAAACTGTTGCCATCTACCGCTTCCACAATTTCGCTTAGCGGGCGGGCTAAAGCCGGGGTATCAATATAAAAGCCACCGTGCGGCCCTTTGATGGAGCTGATGAGCCCCTTGCGGCTCAGATCCTGCAGAATTTTAGCCAAAAAATGCTCGGGCGAATCAATACCCTGGGCAATATCCTTAATACCTACCCTATTCCCTGTTGCTGTTTTATGGGCTATAAAAAAAACCGCCCTGATAGCGTACTCGCATGTCTTCGAAAAAATTGCCATAATCAATAGTACAAAATTAATAAAAAATTAATAAAAGATATTTTTGTCTTTTATTTTTTTATTACATAGCTTTGTCTTGTCGATCAACAAAAGAAAGACATCATCACATCTTAATAAAAGATAAAAAGGTATTAATATATTAATTATGACAACCGAACAAAAAACCCTCATTACAGCTACCGTACCGGTACTAAAAGAAAACGGCGTAGTACTAACCAAATACTTTTACAACCGCATGTTTACCCATCATCCCGAACTCAAAAACATGTTCAATATGGGTAACCAGCAAAGCGGTAAACAACAAACGGCCCTGGCTATGGCAGTATTGGCCTATGCAGAAAACATTGCCAACCCTGGCGTGCTGATGCCTGTGGTTGACCGTATTGGTCATAAACATACCAGTCTGGATATCAGGCCGGAGCATTATATTATAGTAGGCAAGCATCTGATAGCTTCTATAAAAGAGGTTTTGGGCGATGCAGCCACACCGGCAATTATTGACGCCTGGACAGTTGCCTACAACCGGCTGGCTAATTTAATGAGTGGCCACGAGGCCGGCCTGTATGAACAGCAAACCAACAGAACCAACGGCTGGACAGGCTGGCGCCCTTTTCGCGTAGGCAAAAAAACACCCGAATCTGCCGAGATCACCTCATTTTACCTGTATCCTGCCGATGGCGGCAAGGTAACCCCGCACCTGCCCGGCCAATTCATCAGCATACGCTTATTTTTACCCCAGCTAAACCTGAAACAGGCCAGGCAATACAGCGTATCAAGCGTGCCCGGCAATGAGTACTACCGCATTTCGGTAAAAAGAGAAAAGGGATTAGAGCTGGATACCGACGGCATGATCAGCAATCAGCTTCATGATTTTATTCAGGAAAATGACATTGTTGACCTAACCGCCCCCGCCGGCAACTTCACCCTGATGCAAAACATGGATGCCCCGGTTACCCTCATCAGCGGCGGGGTTGGCCTTACACCACTCATGAGTATGCTGCACACCCTGGTTCAAAGTAATTATCAGCATCCTATTACCTGGCTGCACGGTTGCCGCAATGAATCTGTACATGCATTCAAAAACCAGCTGGATGATATTGTGAGCACCCAAGCCAATGTAAAACAACACGTTTTTTATAATCAGGCAACTGATGCCAACCGGGAAGCCGGAGTACAGGAAGGATACCTGGATATTAACAAAGTGCCCTCACTAAACCTGCAGCCAGATGCGCATTACTTTATATGCGGGCCATCGGTATTTATCCAAAAACAATATCAGGATCTGATCACCGCGGGTGTAAATAAACAGAACATTTATTTTGAAGAGTTTGGCCCGCAAGTACTTCAATTAAAATAAGCCGCTATCAACATCAATTATTATTAAAACTTTAAACTAATAATACCATGAATACGCTAAAAACCACAGCTCATAATAGCTGGATAGTTGAAGAACAAACCAAACATGAAAGCTTTAATCTGATAAAAAAATTCAACCAGTTTGCCGATGGGCAAAAGGAAAACCATACCCTGTGGTGGTTTGTAAACCTCATGGTGCATGGTACGCTGATACTGGCCATTCCGGCTGTTTTAATTTATTACTATAACGCGCCGGTAATTGTGCTGGCTATTACTATCAGCTGTTTCTTCAGTACGTTTGTTGCCAATATGTGCGGTTCAGGTATACGTACCACACTGGCAACTTTCTTTTTGAGCCTGCTGATACACGCGGTAATGATACTGGTTATCGTACTATGCTATAATTGATCTGGTTATAAGAAAGCCGGTTTAGGCCGGCTTTCTTATCCTGTTTATTAAAACTTATAAGTTAAACCTGCTCCAAAAATTTGTTTAACCTGCAAGGCAATCTTTGAGCTGCCATCATCATTAGGTATCCGGGTTCTGCCGTCATAGATCATTTGTACCCCGGCATTAACGGTTACAAACTTATTCACCTTCATAAAAAGATTGGCCGTATAATCTGTATAAATATCACCCGGTTTATGCAGGTAATCTGAATACAGTTTCAGGATATTTTCAAGGCTGATGTTTTGCACCAGGTTTATTTTGTAATAAGCATCTAACGAGGCACCAAACTGGAACAGGCTTTTGTTGTCCGGTGTAACACCAAACGCCCCTATGGATGACAAGTAATCATCCCTTACTATAATAACACGGGCCGCGGCCGGTGATATGTTGATCCTGAAATTGTCTGACCGTTTATAGGCAAAACCCGGGCCAAATGTAAGATAAGCAGGTGCCAGAAAGTTTGATATCAATGTTTTAGGATCCGTATCATAATTATAACCCTTGGTAAACTGGGTCTGGAAGTTCATATAAAAGGTATACAGCCAATATTTTGATGCCTGACGGCCCAGTAAGCTGTTCAGGATAATGCGATCGTCGTTTTTACGCCAGCCTGCATCTTCCTGTTTACTCAGCCCGTAGCCGAGTATTACTTTATTATCCCAGCTCCACTTATCCTTCTTATAATTAAAATCGTAATTAAAAATGAGGTTACCGGCAAACGCATTCACACCACCTGCCGACCAGTTAGAGTAGGAACTCTGACTGATCAGAAATGTATTTTCGCCGTGTATTTTCCATTTTTTCGCAGTGTCGGTCTTTGTCGTGTCCTGAGCATGAACAGCAAAACCAGCGCATGATAATACTAACAGTAAGATGATCTTTTTCATAGGCGTAAAAGTGTTTAATGGTTAAAAAATTATCTGCCATTCATCCTTATCCGCTGTAACAGGTCAATATATAATAGGTAAATCTGACCTATCATTTCATCCGTTTTTGGTATTTTATTCACCAATACCCTGACAGATATATTTCAAATATCGTGATTTATTATTTTCCGCTGTTTATCATATTTATCAACCTAAGTTGTAACACAAGCATTTATCATAACTTTTAGGCTATTGTGCGATTCTTCGCTGCTTTTAGTACCTAAAATGTTACTTTTTGTTACATCGGGTATAATATTTTATTGAAGCCTTATTTTGATCGGCTCCAAGTTTTTTTTATCCCCACTTTTGGTGACTTTGGTAAAACCGAAAATTAATACCTTTGCCCATTACCACCTATTAAAGATATTTATAATGGAATTTTCAAAAACTTACGTTGCCAAGGATGAGCACATAGACGTGCAGGAAATTATGGATGGCCTGTATTACCCATTTTATATGGAGTATTGCAGGCATGATTATATCAGGGAAGTGCTTGGGTTTGATTTTGAAACAGAGGCCAAAAATGGCGTTTATATGGTACTATCCAACTACAGCCTGAGCTTTGTAAGGTCATTAAAAAAAGGCGATGAGTTTACCGTTACCTGTACTTTATATAAAGATAAAGCAGGCTTGCCTAAACTGCATTTTAAACAAACCATTATGCTAAATAACAAGGTAATGACCAAAGCTGTATTTACCGGTACCTGCGTACCGGCTACCGGCGGCAGGCCTTATTTACCCGAATCGGTATTGGCAAAAATTACAGACGCTCCTGTACTGGAAGATTAACCCGATTGCGTCAGCTTTTTTGTGAAAGCCCTTAACTCAGCAGTTAAGGGCTTTTTGCATTTGAAAACACCGCTCTTGTTATGCTGAGCGTAGCGAAGCATCTATTCTCCAATATGCATAGCCCATCAACAAATCCTTCGTTCCTCAGGATGATAAACTGGGTGAGCATATCCGGTTATCACAATCCCCGGTTTCGGGGATTGGTTCTGATGTTATATGTTTTGACCTTCGCATTAAACAAAATTGAATATCAAAACCCATGAATTACACAGCAATACAGGAACTGCAATCAAGCTTAAAGGGCCAGCTACTGTTACCCGAAAACGAAAATTATGAACAAGCCCGCCAGTTATGGAACGGTGCTGTTAAGCATAAACCAGCCGTGATCATTTTACCAGAAACGGTTGAAGATGTACAGGCTGCCATTAATTTCGCTACCGCTCAACAACTACCATTTTCGGTACGCGGAGGCGGTCATGATTGGGCTGGCCGCTCGCTAAATGAGGGCGGTGTGGTTATCAACCTGCAAAAGTTAAAAAACATTTATATTGATCCGGCCGAAAAGGTAGCCATTGTACAAGGCGGCATAACCGGCGCCGAACTGATAGCCGCCGCCGAACCTCATGGACTGGTAGCTGTTACCGGCTCTATTGGTGTGGTAGGCTTTACCGGCTTAACTTTGGGTGGTGGCTACGGACCGTTAAGCCCGTCTTTTGGACTGGCTGTTGATAATGTATTAAGCGCCGAGATAGTTTTGGCCGATGGCTCTGTAATTACCGCGAGCGAAACTGAACATGCAGATCTGTTCTGGGCCATTCGCGGCGGTGGCGGTAATTTTGGTGTGGTAGTTTCTATGACCGTTCGTTTACACACTGTGAGGCCGTTGTTAACCGGGCTCATCATGTTCCCCTGGTCAGAAGCTGAAACCGTATTTAAAGCTTATGCCCGCATCATGCCAACCGCCCCTGATGAGTTAGCACTGTTTGCAGGAATGATGCACACACCCGATGGCAATCCGGCTATGTTCCTTAATCCGGTGTGGTATGGTGATGAGGCTAAAGGAGAAGAACAAATGTCTGCCTTAAAGCAGCTGGGTAACCCTTTTATGGTTCAGGTTGCTCCTATGAAATATAGCGATCTGTTAGGCATGTTTGACGCGCATGTGGTTAACGGTCTGCATTACACTGCTCAAACCCGTTCGTTGGCCGAACTTGACGACGACGCCATAGCGGCCATCATCAAATCTGTAGCCGAGGTAACATCGCCATTGTCATTAATAAACATACACCATTTTCATGGGGCACCGTCACGCGTACCATTAAACAGTACCGCGTTCGGCCTCCGGAAATCACATTTCATGATGGAGTTTATTTCGGCATACGCTCCCGAAGATGTAGCAAATGACGCGGCACACAGGCAATGGGCACATAACCTGTCGGCCAGTGTAAGCAAGCAGGCTATCCCGGGAGGGTATCCAAATATCCTTGGGCCGGATGAGCATGAACAAATTGCCCAATCATACGGTACAAACCTGACTAAATTACAGCAGATTAAGCACCAGTATGACCCAACAAACCTGTTCAAGGGTATATCAATCCCGCGGTAATTCCGGATGTCCTACTTACGACAACTTACCTCGCACACTTACGAAGTTTTAAAAACTTCGTAAGTGTTTAACAGCATTTAAGCTATTTTGCCCCCAAGTGGTCTCTCAGATTTTTCTGAGGGGCCTTTGTTTATGGTATACCAAATGAAAATGCAGGCAAATAACTATCTTTGCCGCCATGAATATCCTGATCCTCGGTTCGGGCGGAAGGGAAAGCGCCTTCGCCTGGAAAATAGCTCAAAGCCCCAAATGCCAACAACTTTTTATTGCACCCGGCAATGCCGGCACCGGGCAATACGGCACCAATGTTGATTTGAAAATTACCGACTTTGCAGGTATTAAAACTTTTGTTTTAAGCAACAACATTAACCTGGTACTGGTAGGCCCCGAAGAACCGCTGGTAAAAGGTGTTCATGATTTTTTCCTGGCCGATGATCAGCTGAAAAACATTCCGGTAGTAGGCCCGCAACAGCACGCCGCTCAACTGGAAGGCAGCAAGGATTTCTCCAAACAGTTTATGCAAAAGCATAATATCCCTACCGCTGCCTACAAAACTTTTACTAAAGATACTTTACAGGATGGCCTTACTTACCTGGCTACCGCGGGCTTGCCTGTAGTTTTAAAAGCCGATGGCCTTGCAGCCGGTAAAGGTGTACTGATATGCCTTACCCTTGAAGAAGCCCAGCTGGAGCTTACCCAGATGCTTGCCGAAGCCAAATTTGGCGAAGCCAGCTCAAGCGTAGTTGTTGAGCAATTTTTGCAGGGTATTGAACTTTCAGTTTTTGTGATGACCGATGGTAACAGCTACAAGATACTTCCTGAAGCTAAAGATTACAAACGCATTGGTGAGGGCGATACCGGCCTGAATACCGGTGGTATGGGCTCTGTTTCGCCGGTGCCGTTTGCTGATGCTGCCTTTATGAAAAAGGTAGAGGAAAAAGTGATCATCCCTACTATAGAGGGTTTAAAACAAGATAACATCCCATACAAAGGCTTTATTTTTATTGGCCTCATGAATACCGCTGGTGAACCCTGGGTTATTGAATATAACTGCCGCATGGGCGATCCGGAAACAGAAAGCGTAATGCGCCGCATCGATTCTGATTTTGTTGATCTGCTGTTAGGCGTTGCCGAAGGTAACCTGAACGAAAAAGAATTGATCATCAGCCCTAAAACCGCGGCTACCGTAGTTATGGTTGCAGGCGGCTACCCGGGCGAATACCTGAAAAACAAAGTCATAACCGGAACCGAGAATATACATGAGTCTATCGTTTTTCATGCAGGTACATCTGCCGATGGCGACAACGTGATCACCACAGGTGGCCGTGTTTTAGCTATCACCACCCTGCAGGACAATATGTTCACCGCCCTGCAGCAAGCCACCGCCGATGCCAGCCGCATCTACTACGATGGCATGTATTTCAGGCGCGACATCGGTTTTGATCTGCTTGATTAGTCCGGAAGTCGGTAAGTCAGAAAGACTGGTAAGACAGAAAATTAAAAAAGGTTCGATAGTTAGCACTATCGAACCTTTTTATTATGATTTTTAATCTCTCCGGCTGATTCTTATCTTTCGGACTTTACTGACTTCCGGACTAAAAAACTATATCTTCCCGAACAGCTCTTCCAGTTTGGCATCCAAATCGCCGCCACGCAGATTTTTGGCAATGATCTTACCTGTTGGGTCTATCAGGTAATTTTGGGGGATTGAGCTTACCTGGTATTGCTTAGCCGCTTCGTTATTCCAGAACTTCAGGTCAGATACCTGCGTCCAGTCCAAACCGTCATTTTTTATGGCGGCAAGCCATGCGGCTTTACCATCGGGCCTGTCTAAAGAAACGCCCAGTACTGTAAAGTTTTTTACTTTGTATTTATTGTAGCTGCGTACCAGGTTCGGATTCTCCTGCCTGCATGGGCCGCACCATGATGCCCAAAAATCAATCAGTACATATTTACCCCTGAATGATGATAATTTAACCGGTGCTCCGTTTACGTCAGTCTGTGTAAAATCAGGTGCCATAGCCCCAACGGCTGTTACTTTTAATGCTGTAATACCTTGCTCCAGATTTTTACCCAATTCAGAGTTCTTCAAATTTGGGGAAAGACTATTAAATAATGGCTCGATCTCGTTCGGATCAGGCGATGGGCCACCAACAGAGCTAAGAGCCAGTAAACTCAGATAACTGTTTGGGTTATTGGTAATAAAGTTTTTGAATACTGCTTTTTGTTCAAGCTGTATGTTTTTGTACTGGGCCTGTATAGCGCCCTGAAACCCCGGATCTTTTTGCACTTCGGGCGAGGCGGCTTTAGCCTTTGCCATCAAAGCCTGTGCTTTTTTATTGATAGTGGCCAGCTGCCCTATCAGTTTTTTGTTATCATCGTTCAACGGCGATCCGGTAATTACTGCCTTTGCAACCGAATCTTTACTGGTAACGGTTATGGTACCTTTTTCTAAAAAAAGGTTCAGGTCGTCCGCAGTTTTTGAGGGGCCGCCATCGGGATAATTTTGCTGTACATATTTATCCAGCCCTATACCTTTATAATCAAGCGCCAGTGTAGCGTTAACCGGGTTAAGCAGTGTACCGGTCAGGGTAAAAGCTCCATTGGTTACATTGGCCGAATCAATCACGTTATTGGAACCCAGCTGGTATATTAAATAAACCTTAGCCGGGGCGCTCAGGTTGCCCACCTTACCGTTAATGGTAAAAGTATCGGTACCGGCCTGAGCAAATGCCATTGCGGGCATCATGCTTATTATATAAAAAAGTATTTTTTTCATTTGTGTATAAAAACTATAAGCAGTGTTAACGTTAAAAGGTTGTTTGAATTATCAAAGGTCAGTTTAATTTTTGATAGGTACGCCACCACAGATCAGGTAATTCGCCTGATGCCGCCATTTTATAATCGGCATAACTGCAGGGCACCAGGTGAAAACGCTCATTGCGCGAACCACCGCTTGGGTAAGGTACCTGCATCCACCAGCGATCTGATTTTTTGCTTTTCACAAACACCACTTCCTGGTCTTCATGCTTTAAACTGGTTTTATAGATCAGGTACTGGTTTTTAGGATTCAGCGGAAAATCGCGCTTACGGTTATATACCCCCTCAATAAAGTACCATATCATTTGCGCCAGCTGGGTAGCGGTTTGCCCATTACTGTCATAAGCCGGGTTAAACTCATAAAACCCTATAGAGCTTAGTTTATCATTAAAACCGGCATAGCGGCACAGCTGGCAAGCCTCTTCGCCGTAAAAACCATTGGGCGATGCATTGGCATTACCCATAGCATCGGCCGAGCGTATGGCGCTTACATCAAAACTGATCATACTGGCATTGCGAATGGCGGGCTCCGTAACCGCTACATTGCCGCTTAGTTCGCCCAGGCGGTGTACATCAAAATAAAGCTTATCCATTACCCGAAGGCTCTCCTGGCTTACAAAATAAGTTTGGTAGCCCAGGTTACTATAATTAAACAGGTAATTGGGCTCATGTAAAAATATTTTATTGAGATAAGAACGTGAGGTTGTTTCCAGGCTATCCTGTTTCTCATCCTCATCAAGGTCAAAATGCGAATCGATCACCAGTAGGTCAACCTTTTGTTCCAGATCCTCATAACCCAGGTATTGTGCATAGGTCAGGTCCTGGCCGCCACCTAATATAATAGGAATAATATCTTTTTTCACCAGTTCAGCCACTACGGTTTTCAGCGCGAAGTAGGTGTCAGTAACCGTAGCCCCGGCGCGAATATTGCCCAGGTCGGCAATTTTCACGGTGTAGCCGCCTTCATAAAGCTGGTACAGTTTTTCGCGGATATAATCGGGGCCAAGCGCGCAGCCGGGGTTGTCAACAGCGTTCCTGTCGTCCAGAACACCAATGATGGCCAGGTCGGTTTTTTCTTCCAGATCAGGAAAATCAACCGAATAATGCACTATTTTATCGCCAAACTGGCTGGTGTAATACCCCTTTTTAGGAGCGATCTTTTTAAGATCAATAGGTGTAAAAAAATCAGCTAAGGACATAATGTTTTGATGTGCAGATGTGCGTATGTGCAAATGTGGGGATAGATGTGCAGATATGCAAATGTGTATTATATGTGCGGATATGCAAATGTGCGGATTTTTGTCTGAACCAGAATTAAAGAATTTATGAATTGACGGAATTAAAACTTACTTACATATCTGCAGATTTTGCCTTAACCAGAATTAAAGATTTATAAATTAACGGACTAAAATCATCTGCACATTTGCATATCTTCATATCCGCACATCTACCTTATATTTACATATCCACACATTTGCACATCCGCACATCTATCCGCACATTTGCACATATGATATTAGTAACCGGCGCAACAGGTTTTTTAGGGGCCGAACTGGCAAAACTGCTGGTTGGTACGGGCGCACAAATACGCTGTACCAAAAGAGCGAGCTCAAAAATACCTGCATTGCTGCAGCCTTTCCAGCAACAAATACAGTGGGTTGATGCCGATATGCTGGATGTTTTCGCGCTGGAAGATGCACTTCAAGGTGTTACGCAGGTATATCATTGTGCTGCATGGGTATCCTTAAAACAGGCCGATAAAGAGCCGATGATCAGTACCAATGTTACGGGCACGGCAAATCTGGTGAATTTGTGCGCCGCTATGGGTATCCGCATGGTGCATGTAAGTTCAATTGCGGCCATCGGGGTAGCCAAACCCGGCGAACTGATCACGGAAGAACACCATCTGGAAGAATCGGCAGATAACGATGGCTATGCTATATCTAAGCTGGAAAGTGAAATGGAAGTGTGGCGCGGTATTGCCGAAGGGCTCGACGCTGTAATTGTAAATCCTTCGCTTATTTTAGGGGCCAGTGCCGGCAAAAGCGGGACCGGTGCTCTGTTTGAAACCGTACGTAAAGGCCTTAAATTTTATACCGGCGGCAGCGGCGGTTTTGTTGATGCGGAAGATGTTGCCAAATGTATGGTAGCACTCATGAATAGCCCTATTACTGCCGAACGCTACATCATCAGCGCGGAAAATTATACTTATAAGAATATAACTGCCGAAATTGCCCAGGCATTTGGTATACCCCCCCCATCAAAATTGGCCAAACCCTGGATGATGAGCCTGGCCTGGCGCGGAGCCGCTGTTATAGCTGCCTTAACGGGTAAGTCGCCTGCTATTGATAAAACTTCGGCAATGGCAGCCTCGCAGATCAGGGAGTTTGATAATGCTAAAATTAAACAGGCCATTGGCATGGAGTTTAAACCGATAAGCAAAACTATTTTGGAAGTTTGTGAAGCATTAAAGTAGCGTCTGAATCAGAATTTACTGAATTAAAGAATTAACAGAATTTAAAATCAGGTACAACCCGGTTGCAAATCAAATGCGGGCAAAGGCCTGACAAAAAAGCGGGCCAGGGTGTTTTGCCTGTGGGTGGAAGCTTTTTTTTGTCTTGATCTTTTGGTTACTTTTGTATCAAGACAAAAGTAA
>NZ_JBCECK010000048.1:0-37022 GCF_039207105.1 Mucilaginibacter sp. | reverse complement strand
AACAAACCAAAGGAGATTGCCTGATAGTATAATGGTAGTACGACGGTTTTTGGTACCGTTTGTCTAGGTTCGAATCCTGGTCGGGCAACAAGAAAAATTTCGGATTTCGTATTTTCAATTTCGGATTTAGATCTGATGGAAAATTGAAATCCGAAACTTGTTTATAGGGGTTTATAAATAAAAGATCAGCTTTAGGGTCTTAAAAACATCCGAAGTCAACGTCAGAAATCCGAATTAGAAAATGCCATTACAATTTAATCCCGTTAAGTTATTTGCAGGATCAGGCTCTAAGGAGCTCGCTAAAAAAATTGCTGATGCTTATGGCCGCGACCTGGGTGATGTAGTGCTCTCCCGTTTTAGTGATGGCGAGTTTCAGCCGCACTTTAATGAATCTGTAAGAGGATGCGATGTGTTCCTGATTCAAAGTACACATCAACCTACTGATAACCTGATGGAATTGCTGATGATGATTGATGCCGCACGCCGTGCATCATCACACTATGTAAGTGCCGTTATCCCGTATTTTGGATTGGCCCGTCAGGATAGGAAAGATAAACCCCGTGTGGCCATTAGTGCAAAGCTGGTAGCTAATTTATTGGTAGCAGCAGGGATTAACCGCATCATGACTATGGATCTGCACGCAGCGCAAATCCAGGGCTTTTTTGATATCCCGGTTGACCACTTAGATGCTTCTATCATTTTTGTGCCTTATATCAAAAGCCTGGGCCTGGAGAATTTAACCATCGCTTCGCCGGATATGGGTGGTTCGTACAGGGCACGCAGCTTCGCCAAGTTTTTTAATGCCGAAGTGGTGATATGCGATAAACGCCGTAAACGTGCCAATGAAATTGAAGCTATGACGCTAATTGGTGACGTTACCGATCAGGATATTGTTCTGATTGATGATATATGCGATACGGCAGGAACTTTGGCTAAAGCAGCCGGATTAATTATGGAGCGTGGCGCGCGCAGTGTACGCGCGGTTTGTACGCACCCGGTTTTATCAGGCAAGGCTTACGAAACTATTGAAAACTCTGCCCTGGCCGAGCTGATAGTTACGGATACTATACCTTTAAAACAAGAGAGTTCTAAAATAAAGGTATTATCAACTGCCGAACTGTTTGCAAAAGCTATAGGCAATGTAAATGAACATGGCTCAATAAGCCAGTTGTTTAAGATAGATTGAGTAAGGGGTCAATAGTCTATGGTCGATAGTCCATAGTAAGTAATGGCTCTATTATATTCATATTAATAAAGAAATTCATGGTCTATTGACTATCGACCATGGACTATAAGAATAATAAATAAAAACAAACAAATGAAATCAATTGCTATTAGCGGTTCTCCAAGAGAGAACGTAGGGAAAAGAGACGCTAAAGAACTGCGTTACCAGGGTCTGGTGCCTGCAGTGCTTTACGGTGGGCCAACTCAAACCCACTTTGCAGTGTCCGCAGCTGATTTGAGAGCCGTAGTTTACACTCCGGTTGTTCATTTCATCGATCTTGATGTTGCTGGTGTTAAATCACAAGCTATTATTAAAGATATTCAGTTTCACCCTTTAACTGAACAAATCATCCACATCGACTTTTTATTGTTAGACGAGAAAAAGCCGATCACTATCGAGATCCCGGTAAAATTAACCGGAACTTCTCCAGGTGTTAAAGTGGGTGGTAAATTAGTTCAAAAACTAAGGAAACTGCGTATCAAAGCATTACCTAAAGATCATTTAGATGCTATTGAAGTAAGTATTGAAGCTTTGGAAGTTGGTAAATCAGTAAAAGTAGGCGAAATTAAAATCGCTAACCTTACTATTACCAATGCCCAGGAAGATACTATCGTATCTGTAACTACTTCACGTGCATTACGTCAGGCTGAGCAGGAAGCTGCTTCAGGCAAAAAATAAGCCCACCTGATTTGAAAAAAAGCGCGCCGGACATTTGTCCGGCGCGCTTTTTTTTGACAAAAGATTTTTGGATCAAAGATCAAGGACTTTGGATTTTTTACCAATAAATACCATATCTTGAAAGTATTTTATTAATGTATTAATGCATAATTTTAGACAACTGAGAATTTGGATTGATTCGGTAGAATTGACAAAGGATATTTATCTGCTTACGCAGAAATTTTCTACTGAACATAGATTTGGTATTTCAAGTCAATTATATAGAGCCGCGGTTTCCATACCTTCTAATATCGCTGAGGGCTCAGCAAGAAAATCGGAAAAAGATTTCGGTCACTTCTTGTCCATGAGTTTGGGTTCTGCATTTGAGCTAGAAACACAACTGATCATTGCGGAGCAATGTGATTTGGCTACAGATGTTAATTATCAAAAATTACTTGTTCGGGTTCAGGCACTTCAAAAACAAATAAAGGCATTTTCCAATACTATCGCCTAATAATGTATGGTTATCAAAAAATCTTTGATCCATATATCTTTTCTCCTTGTTCCTTTTATCTTTGCTCCTCAACATGAAATATCTAATAGTAGGTTTAGGAAATATAGGTCCGGAATATGCGGATACCAGGCATAATATCGGGTTTATGATATTGGATGAATTGGCCAAACAAGAAGCGGCGAAGTTTCATAATATGCGCCTGGCCTACTATACCGAGGTATCATTTAAAGGTCGCGGTTTGCATCTGATTAAGCCAACTACTTATATGAACCTAAGTGGCAAAGCTTTAAACCACTGGATGCAGGAGCTAAAAATTCCTGTTGAAAATGTGTTGGTTTTGGTTGATGATATTGCCCTGCCGCTGGGTACCCTGCGCTTAAAACCCAAAGGCAGCGCCGCAGGCCATAACGGATTAAAACATATTGAAGCAACTCTTGGTCATAACAACTATGCCCGCCTGCGTTTTGGTGTTGGCGATAATTACCCCAAAGGCCGCCAGGTTGATTATGTATTGAGCGGCTTTGATGATGATGAAAAGCCAGAGCTCCCCGCTCTGATCGACCGTTCTATCGAGATGATCAAAAGCTTTACTACCATTGGTACCGAACTCACCATGACCCGCTATAATAAATAGGTAACACAAATTTCACATAAACTAACAGTTTAGTTAAAAAGTGTTAAATAATTTCCTGCCGGTGCAACAGTGCCGTATCTTGATGCGTCTTATCCACCAAATACCTTATGAAACAATTCTTACTGATCCTGCTATGCTGTTGTCTTTCAGCGTTTGGCTATGCCCAAACACAAAATGCGCCTCCTGCCATTACGGTCAGGGGGACGGTGATCGACTCGGCCCAAAATAAACCAATCGGGTACGTTACTGTAGCCCTTCAGGATGCTACTACCCATGCACCTGTAAAAAGCAGCCTCGCTAAAGACAACGGAACTTTTGAACTCAAAGCCCCCCAGGGCAAAACATACCAACTGGTTATTGCCTTTATAGGGTATGCTACCAAAGTTTTACCTATAAAACCCACCGGAAATGAATACGATGCCGGTAAAATTTTACTCTCCACTTCCAATAAAGAATTAAAAGAAGTAACTATAACCGCGGTAAAGCCGGTAATGAAACAGGAGGTTGACCGCCTTAGCTATGATGTAACAGCCGACCCGGAAAGTAAAGCCATATCTGCTTTGGATATGATGCGTAAAGTGCCGCTTTTATCAGTTGATGGCGACGATAAAATAAGGCTCAAAGGTAGCGGTAACTATAAAATATTGATTAACGGGAAAGAGTCGGCGCTGGTGGCTAAAAATCCGTCGGATGTGTTGAAAGCCATGCCAGCCACTAATATTGAAAAAATTGAAGTAATTACCACTCCGCCTGCCAAGTATGATGCTGAAGGTCTTACCGGTATCATCAACATCATCACCAAGAAAAATGCCGATCAGGGATATAACGGTAGTGTAAACGTGCGTTACAATACGGTTTGGGGGCCAGGCTACAACCTGAATGCCACGGTAAAACAGGGAAAATTCGGTTTATCGGGCTATGCCGGTTTTGGTACTCAGAAAGATGTAACGGCAGTAACGCATAATATGCAAACCCAGTTCGTCGATAAAACGTTATCAAGCATATTAAACCAGAACGGTACCAATACCTTTGGCGGCAAATACAAATATGCCAATGCCGAATTAAGTTATGAGATTGACAGTCTGGATTTGCTTACCGGTTCGTTTGAGATTTTTCAGGGGCATTTTGATCAGAATGGTCAGCTGCTATCAAACCGGACTAACAGCGTGGGAATACTTGATCAGTCGTACCACAATGTAGTAACTAACAATAGTAAGGATAAAGGTGCCGACGTTTCTATCAATTACCAGCGTAGCTTTAAAAATCATAAAGATGAGTTGCTTACCATGTCGTACAAATACAGCTACTCGCCAAGCGACCAGACCAACACCAATGGTTTTACCGATCGTTTTAATTATGATGCTACGGATAATCCCGATTTCAGGCAGCGCAATAATGCGGGTAACCGGGAGCATACCATTCAGCTTGATTACGTATACCCGCTAAAAAAAATAAACATTGAGGCAGGCGCAAAGGCTATCCTGCGTAATAACTTCAGCGATTTTGGACGTGATGATCTTGATCCGGTTACTAACCAATATGTAACTAATGAGGGCCAGACCAGTACTTTTGATTACCACCAGGATGTTACCAGCTTTTATAACTCGTACCAGATAAAATTAACCGGCTGGACAGCCAAAGGCGGCTTACGTATTGAGCATACCCAGATCAGAGCCGATTTTATGGGTACACCGCTTGATAGGGGATACAATAACCTGATCCCATCTATATCCATACAGCGCAGCTTAAAAAGCAGCAGCATTAATTTAGGTTTTACCCAGCGTATACAGCGCCCGGGTATATACCAGCTTAATCCGTTTATTGATCGTTCAAATCCTAAATTTATCAATACAGGTAACCCAGATCTGCGCCCCGAGCTGAATAATACCTTTGAACTTACCTACAGCAATTTCAAAAAGGCATCGGTTACCGTGGGTTTGAGTTACGCATTCTCTAACAATTCTATTCAAACTATAAGCAGTTTGCGCGATACGGTAACTTATACCACTTTCCAAAATTTGGGAAGTAACCGAACTTTGGGGTTCAATATCAATACGAATTTTTCTATCATCAAACCGCTTACTTTGAGTTTAAACGGGCAAATTTCGCACATTTGGTTAAAAGGTACTTATAATAACGCGTTCTACAAAAATGACGGATACATAGGCAACGCGTTTGCAAGTTTTACCTACAAACTAGGCGATACCTACAGGTTTGGCTACAATGCCGGTTTCTTTAGTGGCGATGTTAACTTACAGGGGAAAACAAGCAATTTTATATATAACTCATACAGTGTAGCAAAAGATCTGTTCAATAAGAAGTTTACAGTAACCTTGGTGGCCAACAACCCATATAGTAAGTACAGGGCTTATACCAATTCATCTCGCACATCAGATTTTATTCAAAGTACCAGTACCGATAACCCGTACCGCCATTTTGCCATCAGGCTTAACTATAAGTTTGGTAAGCTGAACGGAGATATTAAAAAGAGCCAGCGCAGTATCAATAATGATGACGCGAAAAGCGGTAAAAGTAGCGGAGGAAGCAATAATTAATTATTGACCAAAGATTGCCGTAGTAGTTTAATTATTTTACCGGATAACAACCAAGTTTAAACAGTTCATTGATAAATTAGCGGCATGAAGGTTTACGGAATTACCAACTGCAATACAGTTAAAAAAGCCCTTGATTGGTTAAAAGAAAACAAGGTTGATTATAATTTTCAGGATTTTAAAAAGCTGGGCGTGAGCACCGAAAAGCTGCAGGAGTGGCAAGGCAAGGCCGGTTACGAAAAGTTTATGAATAAACAAGGCCTCACCTGGAAACAACTTGACCCACAGGTTAAAGAAAGTGTTAAAACAGCCGACGATGCACTTGCCCTGTTACAGCAAAAAACAAGCATGATCAAAAGACCAGTTATTGAGGATGGGGATTTCTTGTTTTTTGGTTTTGATGAAAAAGTTTATGCCGATCATTTTTTAAAGAAATAAAAGCTCCTATCTATGAAAGAGCTTCTTAAAGAGATATCAAGGTTAGCCATTCCTAAAGATAGGTGGAACCTGCTAACTGAAGAACAGATCAAAAATAAATGGTTGGGTAATTCGCCTGCTTCAGTTGAGGAAATTAATTTTGCCGAACAAAGGTTGGGTGTAACACTACCTGATGACTATAAAGAGTTTCTTTTAATTGCGAATGGGTTTTCTGCTCCAAACGATGTTGAACCCGGATTTGAATCGGTTGATAAAATAGATTTTTTAGAAAATATCGATCCTTTTTTGGTTGAAGTATGGAATGAGGCGAAATTAGAAGAGAGTATCGACTTAGCCCGTAGTATATTGATTGCCGGGATAAATCAAGAACAATATTTCTTACTCATTCCCCCAATGGTAAAGGAATCAGCGTGGAGATATTGGAAATTTGCAAATTGGATTCCAGGAGTCAATTTATCTGCTGATTTAATAAGCTACTTTAGAGAGGTGCTTGAATTTATGAAAAACGTGTCGTAAATATACTTTGACAAACCGTAATCTATTTAAATCGACTTGAAACATAGATATTAAAGAGATTGATTCAATAATTAATATTCCCGTAACAATCGTTTTACCAAGAACATTCAGGAGCGTTTTTTGTAGTATAATTGCCTTATATATTATACAAACTACAACTGAAAATGAATTTAAAACTGATGGCCGGTTTCGGCATGGCCTTTATGTTGGCCATAGGTGTGAGTGAAGCACAACAAATAACCCAAGGCTCCGACTACAACTACCATGAAACTTTTGGCCCTTTGTTTTACACTAAAAATGGAGCAGAATACCGTGCGGCAAGCGGCGAACCGGGCCCAAAATACTGGCAAAACCGGGCCGATTATCAACTGGCTGCAAAACTGAACGACCAAACCAATGAAATTACCGGATCAGAAGTTTTAACTTATACCAATAATAGTCCTCAAAACCTGGGTTTTTTATGGATGAACCTGGAGCAAAATCTTTTCAAGCTCGATTCTCGCGGTACAGCCATTGTGCCGCCTTCAGGCAGTCGTAACTGGGGGCGCGGCGAAGCGTTTGACGCGGGCTACAAAATAAAGTCAGTAAAATACGCGGATCTGAAAGGCGAATTTACCGATGCCAAATTCCTGATCAATGATACCCGCATGCAAGTGTTTTTACCTAAAGAGGTGACAGCCAATGGCGGGCAGGTGAAATTAAAAATCGAGTACTCATTTATTCCACCAAATTACGGGTCGGACAGGATGGGCTATCTGGAAACCAAAAACGGCAAAGTTTACACCATAGCCCAATGGTATCCACGCATGTGTGTATATGATGATGTAATGGGCTGGAATACCATTCCATACACCGGTCCGGGTGAGTTTTACCTGGAGTACGGCGATTTTGACCTGAGCATCACCGCTCCGGCTAATCATATCGTAGTAGCATCGGGCGAGTTACTGAACCCTCAGGACGTATATACCCCTGAACAGCAAAAACGCTGGGCCGAAGCCGCTCAAAGTGAAAAAACAGTAATGATCCGAACAGCATCGGAGGTTAAAGATCCAAAATCGCGCCCAGCCGGTAAAACCGAACTCACCTGGCACTTCAAAATAAAGAATGCCCGCGATGCTTCATGGGCATCATCGGCCGCGTTTATTGTTGATGCTGCCAAAATGGATCTGCCAAGCGGTAAAAAATCAATGGCTATATCAGCTTATCCGGTAGAGAGTGATGGTAATAGCGCTTGGGGACGCTCAACTGAGTACGTAAAAAAATCAATTGAGTATAACTCAGAAAAATGGTTTGAGTTTCCTTATCCGGCAGCAACTGCCGTAGCCGGTATAGTGGGAGGCATGGAGTACCCTGGTATTGTTTTCTGTGGATATAAATCGCAAAGAGAAAAATTATGGGGTGTAAATGACCATGAATTTGGCCACACCTGGTTCCCGATGATCGTTGGCTCAAATGAGCGTTTATACGGTTGGATGGACGAAGGTTTTAATACATTTATCAATACGCTTTCAACCGCTAATTTCAATAACGGAGAGTATAAAAACAATAAGGCTATTGATATGCACAGCACCGGAGCCTTTTTTACCAGGCCCGATCTGGAACCGGTAATGAGCCAGCCTAATAACCTTAAAGAAAAAAATACCGGAACTTTATTGTACTCAAAACCAAGTGCCGGCTTAGTATTGCTGCGCGAGCAGATATTAGGCCCTGAGCGTTTTGATTTCGCGTTCAAAACGTATATTAAAAGATGGGCATTTAAACATCCTACGCCTGACGACTTTTTCCGCACCATAGAAAACGCATCAGGCGAAAGCTTACAATGGTTCTGGAGAGGCTGGTTTATGAACGACTGGCGCCTGGATGTTGCCGTTAGCAATGTAACCTATGTGGATGGTGATGCTTCAAAAGGCGCGCTGATCACCCTGGATAACCTGGGCAAAATGGCCATGCCTGTTATATTGGAAGTAAAAACAAAAAGCGGTAAAACCGACAGGATCAAATTACCGGTTGAAATTTGGGAGCGCTACAGCTCGTGGACATTTAAGTACCCATCAACTGAAGAAATTGAATCGGTTACCTATGATCCCGATAAAGTATTGCCCGATTATAACCCCGATAATAACGTTTGGAAAAACTAAAACAAAAGAACCCGGTGAATGCCGGGTTTTTTGTTTAATAATGATGTTATCAAAATACGCTATTGTGAGTTGCAGAGCGGATGAGTCGCCTGCGCTTTATTCCCGTAAAAACGCTATCGCCTTATCACAAAATTCCTTTAACGAAGCTGGTAGTGTATCACCTGCATAAGGGTGCGATCCACTGAAGGTATGATCGGCACCGGGGAAAATTATAAACCTGGCATTGGGCTGAGCCTCATTAAGCTCTTGTGCGTGAGCTATGGGTACGGTAGGGTCAGCATCGCCGTGAGTTAGCAGCCAGGGTTGTTTTACGGCAGCCGCCATTAGCGGTATATTCAGGCGTAGCGGATTATTGTCTAAATCATCAAGCAGGCTTGATTTAATGGGCATTTGCTGGTTAGTGCGAGAATTGTGCATATAAATAATGCCTTGTAAGCGCCATTGTACCTCGCTTTGTTTTGGCCACAGGTTGCGGAAACCAGAGATAGAGGCCATAGTCACCAGTTTTTTAATACGACTATCTTCAGCTGCTTTGATGATGCTGATACCGCCGCCCATGCTATGCCCTATTAAAAACACGCCATTGGCCATCGCCATGCCCGAACCACTGCAGGCAAAATCAATAATGGTATCCAGATCTTCCAGCTCGATAGAAAAAGTATTATCGCTAAAAGCGGTAAGGTCCGCAAAATCAAGTGGACTATCAGGTGTGGTACCATTATGCGAAAAATTAAACTTCAGGTATCTGAAACCGTGCTGTGCAAAATAATTAGCTACCAAATGGTGCGTACCCCAGTCCTTAAACCCTTTAAAGCCATGCGCAAATATGATCAATGGGGCGTTTTTAAGCGCGTCGTCATACGTTACATCAATTAGCATGGGCCGGCCTTTAGCGCCGGGTAGGGTATAATTATCTTTACGGATCATAGAGCGAAAAGTACAGCTTTTTGTTGTTTGGTTCAACAGATGCTTGTCACATTATGATTGACAGTTGATCATTACATTTTGAAGGTTACCTGCTGCCTCAGCCGCATCCATAGCCTCCTCCAGTTGTTCCATCTTAAATATTTTAGGTTCTATGACATCAATAGGCAGCTGACTGCTTTTAATAAGTTCCAGCATTTTGCGAATAGCATCTTTAGGATACATAAAATTTCCGAGAATAGACAGGCTATTGATCATCATATATGTATAAGGGATTGGCAGATCAACGGCCATGCTGCCCATGATCACTAAACGACCGCCGGGCATGAGACTAAGCAGTGCAGCTAATGTTGAATTTGGGTCTTGAGCATTACCAACCATGTCAAACGCCATATCAATACCTCCTCCGGCTGCCTCACGAATAGACTGTGCATCATCCTGAACGTTTCCTTTCAGAACCACGGGAATCACCCGGTTTCCGGCTTTGGCAGCTACTTTTGCTAATGCTGATTGATCACGACCGGTGATCACGATTTTAGCAGCACCCATTGCTACCGTTAAAAACACAGCGCAGGTTCCAAAAGAGCCCGTAGCGCCGTTGATAACCAACGTTTCACCTGCCGCCAGCTGTCCTTTCAATAATCCACCGTAAGGAACGGCAAACTTTGTGACGGCTGAAAGCTGAGCATCGGTATACTTTTCAAGGCCATCTAAAGGCGTAAGGGATTCTACTGGAGCCAAAACATACGTAGCAAGTGTACCATTGGTCCAATCTAACTGCGCGGATAAGGCAGCATCGCCGTTTTTAGTAATACCTAATAGTATGGTCATAGGACTTTTTACATTATCACGGGCAATAATTTGAGAAGAGAGAGCTACACGCTGGCCAGGTTTGAGGTGCCACACATCTTGTCCAACTTCTTCAACATAGCCAATGGCATTACTACCTATGGTAAACTCCTGCGGAGGCGGATTATAAACCGCGAGTTTTCCGTCTCTATAAGCTTTCAGGTAGGGTACTATCGAGGAAACTGAAACCCTGACCAGCACGCTGCCTGCACGCACTTGCGGAACGGGTGCTTCTTTTAGTTCGAGTTTGCCTCCCAGTTTTTCCAGACGCCAGGCTTTCATTTGCTTTTCCATATTCAAATAATTTATGTTAAAACAAAGATCGCCACGATCGGGGGAGGTCAGTGAGCGCGATTCAAAGCTAAAAATACCAAATTCAAAGAATTACTTCCGAAATGCCAGGGGCGTTTGCCCGGTGTGTTTCTTAAAGAACGCAGTAAAATGATTGGGGTAATCGAAACCCAAACTAAACGCGATGTCGGCAACCGGCCAATCTGAATATTTTAAAAGTGCTTTGCTTTCTGAGATCATCCGTTCAGAAATATGGTGGCTGGTTGATTTGCCGGTCACCTCCTGAATAACTGCATTGAGATGATTGGTATGTACGGCAAGCGCGCTGGCAAATTCTGCAGGTTTATGCATCTGCAAAGGAGCTTTTGGAGTGGTTATCGGATATTGTTTTTCCAGCAGATTAAAAAATAAGGTAACCAATCGCGTTGATGCATTTTGTTGTGCCCGCGGAGCGGCAACTGTCTGTAATTTTTGGCCCTTATGGATCAGTAAGTTGATAAGGCTCTTAATATTTTCATTTTTATAAAGATAGTCCGATGCAAACTCAGTAATAATCTGGTCAAAAAGAAAGCGCATGGTTGTCAGTTGCTCACCTTCAGGAAAACAAATCAAAGGATTATTAGCATCAAATACAGGTGAGTCATGTAATGTAGAAGATCCTGTAAAATGATTAATAAATTCTGCTGTAAAAATACACCAATAGCCTGCGCGGTTTTCTACTGATGGAATAAAACGATATGCAATAAGAGGATGCAGGAATATCAAAGCATGACTATCAATACGAACAGCGCAATTGCCATATTCCAGTGTTCCGGAATTTTCTACGAGCCAAATCTTGAAAAAATCCCGTCTCGCTGGCGATAGATTGTTATCAATCTTGCTAAGCTGGTATTTCTCTGCTCTGAAAGATCCCTGAAGATTCATGATCATTACCATGTTTGAAGCTGATAAGTACTAAAAACAAAGGTAAATAAATCCCACTACACCTTCTTCCCGTTAAAAGTAATATTATAAAGATCGGTACGGCGGTCTTTCAGGTTTTGTACGCTGCCATATTCATGCAGTTCGTCGAGCAAGGAAAGGTCAACATCGGCAATCACGATCATTTCGGAGTTGGGTGTAGCTTCTGACTGGATACCGTTGGTCGGAAAACCAAAGTCTGAAGGAGTAAATACTGCCGACTGTGCATAGCTGATACCCATGTTATTAACATTGGGCAAATTACCTACACAGCCTGCAATAGCCACATAGCATTCGTTTTCCACAGCGCGGGCCTGGGCACAAAATTTAACCCGGTTATAACCGTTCTGCGTATCAGTTAAAAAGGGGACAAATAATATCTGCATATCCTGGCTGGCCAGTATGCGCGATAGTTCCGGGAACTCTACATCATAGCAGATCAGGATGCCGATTTTACCGGCATCGGTTTCAAACACCCGTAGCTCATCGCCACCACGAATACCCCAGGAGCTGATCTCGGATGGGGTAGGGTGTATCTTATAAACCTCCTCCATGCTGCCGTTGCGCTTAAACAAGTATGATACATTATATAATGAATCTTCAAAAATAGTAGGCATGCTGCCCGCTATTATATTTACGTTGTATGATACCGCCAGTTTTGAAAACTCTTCAATAATGGGCTGAGTGTACTTGGCCAGCTCGCGCATGGCTTTGGCAGTATCCAGGTGGTTATAATCGGCCATGAGCGGTGTATTAAACAGCTCGGGGAATAAGATAAAATCTGACTGGTAATCGCTCACCGCGTCAACAAAGTACTCGGCATGCTTCATCAGTTCGCTAATGTTATTATAGGTACGCATCTGCCATTGTACCAGGCCAATGCGTACTACTGTTTTGTGATTAATTACGGATGATACCTCTTCGTAATAAACATTGTTCCACTCAATCAGCGTAGCAAAACCTTTTGACCGGCTATCTTCAGGTAAATAGTTACGCAGCACTTTGCGCACGTGAAAATCATTAGCCAGCTGAAAAGATAGGGTTGGGTCGTATATCTCCTTATATTTTACCTTGTCTATATATTGTCGTGGCGTAAGATCGTTCTGGTATTTCTGGTAATTAGGTATGCGGCCGCCGGCTATGATACTTTTCAGGTTCAGCTTTTCACAAAGGGCCTTACGGGCTTCGTAAAGGCGGCGGGCCAGGCGCAGGCCCCGGTAGTTAGGGTGTATAAAAATATCAATACCGTATAAAACGTCACCTTTGTCATTATGGGTTTTAAAGGTGCTGTCGCCGGTAATTTGCTTGTAGGTGTGGTTGTCGCCATATTTTTGATAGTCAACAATAATAGCCAGGGCGCAACCTACTACAGTATCATTAACGGTAATACAGATCTGCCCCTCCGGAAAAAGCTTAATGAGTTTTTTGATCGAGTTGGCATCCCAATAGTCCTCGTCCATATCCATATAGGCCGATTTCATTGATTTTTTTAGTTCCTGGTAATCCTGGACTTCCAGGTTACGCATTTCAACACTTTGCAGATCCATATTTTAATGATGTAATATTTATTGTTAAGGTTTATGGTGCCACCAAACCCAACGCATCAGCACAGGTTGTAAAGCTAAACGCAGCCAGGCTATGCGTGGTGTTACCATGAAGTTACCTAATTTTAAAGGAGCATCGGCTATCATGCTGATGTGTACCGGTAAAAAAGCAATGAGCATAAGTATAATACCATAAATAGCCCAATCGCGTGTTTGGGATGATATCAATAATAAGGCAAACAATATTTCAAATATTCCGGCAAGTATATTTAATGCTATAGGATAAGGCAAGTAAGCTGGGATAATGCGATAATAGGATGCCGGATTAATAAAATGGTTGATGCCAGCCAAAGCATATCCGGTTATTAAAACAATAAGACTTGTGTTTTTTAAAAAACGCATTGTATAGTATACAATATTTTGTTAGTTATTGTTTTGTGCAGTTTAAATATGGTTTAAAGGTCATTTTCCGTAATATCATCCCTATTTATAACCATTCTAAATACGCCTGTATGACAAAGTATTGACATAGGATGTCATTTATAGTGATATTTTTGTTGGGTCAAATTTAAAACTGCTTTGAAGTATTTAAAGGTTATTGCTTTTACACACAAACAGATTGAACTGAAGGAATTGGGTAGATTGGTTGTTTGCCATGAAAATCTGTCAGATAAGCTTCAACAAGTTAAAACTCAATTTGGGATACCGGAGATATTTTATCTGGCTACATGTAACCGTGTTGAATTTGTTATGACCACCCCACAGGTAGTTGATAAAGATTTTGCAAGGAAGTTTATAGAAGCATTCCATACCGAATTGCACGGCGAGCATTTAGATACTTTTATGAATAGTGTATCTATTTATGAAGATCAGGATGCTATGGTACACCTGTTACGTACCTCTTGCTCATTAGAAAGTTTAATAGTTGGCGAAAAAGAAATATTGGCCCAGTTGCGTAAAGCCTATGAGCATTGCCGCGAAGCCGGTCTCACTGGTGATGGTTTACGCATGGTGATGAACAGTGTGGTAAAAACAGCCAAAGAAGTATATACCCATACTAATATTTCAAAAAATCCAATTTCGGTAGTGTCATTAGCGTATCGAAAACTCAGGGATCTTAATCTGTGTGCAACCGATGCCCGGGTACTGATCATTGGCGCTGGCGAAACCAACCGTAATATTTCCAAATATCTTCAAAAACATAAGTTTACCAATTTTGCGGTTTTTAACCGTACTATAGCTAAAGCCGAGCAGTTGGCTGCTGATTTGAAAGGTGAAGCTTATGACCTGGAAGCTTTAAAAACATACAATAAAGGTTTTGATGTGATCATTACCTGTACATCGGCAGTTGAGCCTATTATCACTACCGACATATACCAATCGCTTCTTAACGGCGAAACCAGCCGCAAAACCATTGTGGATCTGGCTATTCCAAATGACACCGCTCCCGAAGTATTGGAGCAGTTCCCGGTTAATTTTATCGAAGTACATTCACTTAATGAGGTTGCCAAACGTAACCTGCAGGAGCGCTACCAGGAACTGGTACATGCCGAAGCTATTATTGATCAAAATATTGCCGAGTTTTTAACCCAGTTAAAACAACGCCGTATTGAAGTGGCTATGCGCCAGGTACCTGAAAAAATTAAAGAGATCCGCAATACCGCCATTAACTCTGTTTTTGCCGATGAGGTGCAGGGATTGGATGAGCAATCTCGCGAGATACTGGAAAAGGTGATCAACTACATGGAGAAAAAATATATCAGTGTGCCCATGATCATGGCTAAGGATATATTGATTAACGAGAACTAAGTAATATCTTTTTTTGAATATCTGCCGCGAGTTTAGCGTAACGTAACTCGTGGTGAACCCATTATGTAAGCTTTCAGCTTACGTAATAGCAATTGCTATTACTCTGTCGCTCTTAAATTCTTCTGAATCCACTCCTCAACCCCACATAACGGTCATTTTGTTGCAATTAGAAATAATTGGTGAAAATCTTGTACCTTATCATACCCATAAAAAACTAAATTTGCACCTGTAAAAACATTCATTCTTTTGGACAGAACACTGATAATAGGAACCCGTGGCAGCGAATTGGCGCTATGGCAAGCTAATTTTGTAAAAGACAGCCTTGCTGCAATTAATGTAACTGCCGAGTTAAAAATTATAAAAACCCAGGGCGACCGGATACTAAACCTGAGCTTTGATAAGTTAGAAGGAAAAGGTTTTTTCACAAAGGAATTAGAAGAAGAATTATTGGCAGGTACTATAGATATAGCGGTACACTCACATAAGGATCTGCCAACTGAAAACCCTCCGGGACTCATCATCGCAGCAGTTTCAGAACGGGAAGATCCGGCTGAACTGTTGTTGATCTTGAAAGACTGTGTTGATGTGCATCAAAAGCTTTCGGTAAAATACGGTGCTATTGTTGGCACCTCATCAAACAGGCGCAAGGCACAGTTGCTGGCCTACCGTCCTGATCTGGAGATAGAAGATCTTCGCGGCAACGTACCTACCCGTATCGGTAAGCTACGTGATGAAAAATATGATGCCATTATGCTGGCCAAAGCTGGCGTAACCCGTTTAGGTTTAGACCTGAGCGAATTTCATGTGGAGGAATTAACCCCTGCTGAATTGATACCCGCTCCTGCACAGGGGGCACTGGCTATCCAGATCCGCGAAACCAATCATGATGTTTTTGAAATTTTGCAGGCCCTGCACCACCCTGATGTGGCCGAAGAGCTTGCTGTGGAAAGGACCATATTGAAAATGTTTGGAGGAGGCTGCCATTTACCATTAGGCTGCTACTGCCGTCGTGATGAGGGCATGTTCCAGGTGTTTACCTCCAAAGCCGATGAAGGCGACGAGTTTCCTGACAGGTTATTTATAGAATCGGCAACTACAGAAGGCCTTGCCGAAAAGGTGGTGGCTAAGTTTGCTAAGGATCGAAAACTACCTTCAAAAGTGTTCATCTCCCGCGAACTTTCTGATCAAAGCTACTTCAAAAAGTCGATGGAAAACAGGAACATTCAGATAGAAGCACGCTCTCTTATCCGTACCGTTCCGGTAATTACCAAACTCGACTCCTATATATTAAAAAATATTGACTGGGTGTTTTTCTCCAGTAAAAACGCGGTTGAATACTTTTTTCAGCTCAATCCGCAATTCCCTAAAAAGGTAAAATTTGGGGTAATGGGCAGCGGTTCTGAAGAGATGCTGCGTCGTAAAGGTCATTTTACCAGTTTTGTGGGTGAAAGTACCGATACAGCCGAGGTAGCCGAGGACTTTGCTAAAATAGCGAATGGCAGTATTGTGCTGTTCCCGGGCGCAGAGAGCCCGATGAGGAGCATTCAGCAAGGTCTATCAGCAGATACTAAGATCATTGATCTGCCGGTATATGAAACCGTACTGGAGGAAGATGTAGAAGCCAGCGGCGCCGATGTACTGGTATTTACCAGCCCATCAAACGTAGAGGCTTACTTTGTTGATAACCTGCTTGACCCATACCAAAAAGTAGTGGCCATAGGCAAATCAACCGGCAAGAAATTTGATGAAATGGGTGTAAAATATACCCTGCCTTACTCGCCAGACGAAGTTGGGCTGGCCGAGGCTGTGTTTGGGCTTTAGGGAAGCCCATAGTCGATGGTCGATAGTCCATAGACTTTAAAATTTATTAACGACGATAACCATGTACTATCGAGCATGGGCTTTATATGATAAAAACCATGGACTATTGACCATGGACTATCGACCAACATTATGTTACAAAGACCACGTAGAAACCGGAAAAGTGAAGTAATACGCCAAATGGTGCAGGAAACACATGTTAGTGCTGCTAATCTGATATTTCCGTTGTTTATTGTTGATGGTACATTCCAGAAAACGGAAGTTGCCTCAATGCCGGGTATTTACCGGTACTCGATTGATAATCTGCTGCGCGAAATTGAGAGCTGCTTAAAACTTGGTTTAAATTCGTTTGATCTTTTCCCCAATATCGAGGATTCACTGAAAGACGAAATGGCTACTGAAAGCCACCGCGATGACAGTTTGTATCTGCGTGCTATCCGTGAGGTTAAAAAGAACTTTCCGGAGGCTTGTGTTATTACCGATGTGGCTATGGACCCTTACAGCAGCGATGGGCATGACGGCATTGTAAAAGATGGTGTGATCCTGAATGACGAAACACTGGAAGTATTAGGCAAAATGGCCCTGGCCCACGCGCAATGCGGTGCCGACATCATAGCCCCATCAGACATGATGGACGGCCGTGTTGGCTATATTCGTAATGTGCTGGACGAAAACGGCTTTACAAACGTTTCTATCATGTCATACTCGGCTAAGTATGCCAGTGCTTTTTATGGCCCCTTCAGGGATGCCTTAAATTCGGCTCCTAAATTTGGCGATAAAAAAACATACCAGATGAACCCGGCCAACCAGCGCGAGGCACTGATTGAGGCTAATTTGGATGAACTGGAAGGTGCCGACTTTTTAATGGTAAAACCGGCATTGCCTTACCTGGATATTATAAAACTGATTAAGGATAATACCGAATTGCCGGTTGCAGCCTACAACGTGAGCGGTGAATATGCCATGATCAAGGCGGCCATTCAAAAAGGATGGCTCAACGAACAGCGCGCCATTACCGAGGTGTTAACCAGCATTCGCAGAGCCGGTGCAACAGCAATATTAACTTACCACGCCAAAGAGGTGCTGGAAAATAAATGGCTTTAATAAGTCAAAATTCAAAAGTAAAAATTCAAAACAAATACTGAATTTTTGACTTTTGAATTTTGATTTTTGACTTATAAAAATGTTAGATTCATTAAAAAAAATGTTTTCGGGAGAGGCTAACGAGCCGTTAAATACAACGGGTAAGCCTGACATCAGCAGGGAAAAATCTGCCGAATTGTATGCCAAGGCAAAAACGTATTTCCCGGGTGGGGTAAACTCTCCGGTAAGGGCTTTCAAGTCGGTTTATGGCACACCATTGTTTATTCAAAAAGGTGATGGCAGCCATATATGGGATGCTGATGGTAACGAATTTATTGATTTTTGCTGTTCATGGGGCCCGCTTATTTTGGGTCATAACAATGCCAAAGTAAGGGAAAAGGTTATCGAGGTAATGCAAAACGGCATGTCGTTCGGAGCACCAACCGCTTTGGAGAACGAACTGGCCGAACTTATCCTTAAGAATAATAAATTTATTGAAAAGCTGCGTTTTGTGAGCTCTGGTACCGAAGCAGTTATGTCGGCCCTGAGGCTGGCCAGGGGCTATACCAAACGCGATAAGATATTAAAGTTTGAGGGTTGCTATCACGGGCATACAGATGCCCTGTTGGTTAAAGCCGGCTCAGGCCTGGTAACTTTTGGCGAAACTTCATCTGCTGGTGTTCCTAAAGCTTTTGCTGATGAAACTATTGTAGTATCGTTAAATGATAAAGATGCATTAACAAAAGCTTTTGCAGAGTTTAAAGACCAGATAGCCGCCATTATTATTGAGCCTATACCAGCCAATAACGGCTTATTGTTGCAGGAAAAGGAATACCTGCAATTCCTGCGCGAAATTTGTACCCAGAACGGTACCCTACTTATATTTGATGAGGTAATATCAGGTTTCCGCATTGGTTTCGAGGGCGCATCAGGTTACTACGGTATTAAGCCGGATATCATTACTTATGGCAAGATCATAGGCGGTGGTTTACCGGTTGGTGCTTACGGTTCATCGGCCGAGATCATGAGTAACATATCTCCTGATGGTGGCGTTTATCAAGCCGGAACCTTATCGGGCAACCCGGTAGCTATGGCAGCCGGCATTGCCCAACTGAGCGAACTGTTAAAAATGGGTTTTTACCGCGACCTGAATAACAAAACAGAAGAGTTCAGGGATGCGGTACAGCGCTTTGCCACAGCGCGTAACTATAAATTTAAAGTGTTTGGCGTAGGCTCTATATTCTGGTTTGCTTTTACAGATAAAGAGTATATTCGTACAGCCGAAGATATTGATGCATCAAGCATGGAAAAATTTAAAAAATTCCATCGCGAATTGATCAACAGGGGCATTTATTTGGGCCCATCGGGTTATGAGGTTGGCTTTATATCATCGGCCCACAGTAAAATTGATCTGGAAAAGGCAAAACGTGCTATATTTGATAGTCTTGACCTGGTGTTTAGCACTAAGCAATAGTATCAAGTAGTTAGTATCAAGTATCAAGGCCTTTGCGTTTGTTAAAATCGTGATACTTGATACTAACTACCCGATGCCAATATTGAAATTGATAAAACAATGAAAAAGCCATTTATTATTTTTTATGCCCTCATCATATATGCCATATCAGAGTTGGTTTGGTGGGGTTATATGTTGATGAAATTGCAGCCCGAGCGTATCGGGATGATCCTGGGCGAAGGCGCTATGTTCATCATGATATTTGTAGTTGGAGCCTACAGCTTGCATGCTTCTATCAACAAGGAGCGCAAACTACAGGAGCAGAAAAGGAATTTTCTGCTTTCGGTAACTCATGAGCTCAAATCGCCGCTGGCATCTATCAAAATATTGCTGCAAACCATTCAAAAGCGTGATCTTACTAAAGAGCAGTTACTTGATTTTGTAGGTAAATCGTTGCTTGATGTAGAACGTTTGGATGATATGGTAGAAAATATGCTGCTGGCATCAAAAATTGACAACCGCTCTTATACGTTCCCTAAAGCTACCTTTAACATGTCGGTACTGGTTGATAGTATTGTTAACCGTTTGCAGATCACCAAGTGCGATTGTAACCAGCAGATCATTGATGCAGAGATCGAGCCTAAAATTGAGATCACAGGCGATAAGTTTGCTTTAACATCGGTAGTGACAAACCTTATCGAAAACGCGGTTAAGTACTCAAATCCATGTTCGGCGGTGGGTGTTAAATTATTTTCAAAAGATGATAAAGTGTACCTGGAAGTGGCCGACCAGGGTATTGGTATAGCCGATAATGAAAAAACACGTATTTTCGATAAATTTTACCGTGTAGGCAGCGAAGATACCCGCAATACCAAGGGTACCGGCCTGGGCCTTTACATTGTAAAGGAAGTACTTGATAAACACCATGCCAGCATCAGGGTAAGGGATAACCGCCCCGAAGGCAGTGTTTTTGAAGTAGTATTTGGATAAACCTAAATTAAAAAGTAATATGCAAAATAAGAAAAGGATTTTATTAGCTGAAGACGAAGAACATTTGTTGGAAGCTATCAAACTTAACCTCGAACTGGAGGGATATAAGGTATCTACAGCTAAAAATGGTAAAAAAGCTTTGCAATTATTTAAGGAAGAGCGTTTTAACCTGGTAATATTAGATGTAATGATGCCCGAGATTGATGGCTTTGTTGTAGCCGAAACCATCAGGCTTGAAAATACTGAGGTGCCTATTATGTTTTTAACCGCTAAAAACACGAATGAGGACAAAATAGCAGGTCTTAAAAAAGGGGCTGATGATTACCTGACCAAACCATTTAACCTAGAAGAGTTAATACTGCGGGTTAATAACCTGATCAAACGCAGTCTGAAAGGTGAAGACCTGAAAGAGTTTAACAGCTACAAAATTGGCGACAAAGCTATCCACTTTAACTCTTTTGAGCTGGTAAATGCCGATGGTTCTATAACCCCGCTTACCAAAAAAGAAACCATGCTGCTTAAACTGCTTATTGAGCGCAGAAATGATGCCGTGTCGCGCGAGCAGATATTGGAAACGGTTTGGAACTACGATGTATACCCTTCAACCCGTACCATTGATAACTTTATCCTAACCTTCCGTAAGTATTTTGAACCAGACCCTAAAAACCCGGTTTATTTTCACTCTATCCGCGGTGTGGGCTATAAGTTTACCGATAATCAGCATTAATGTTCAGTAATAAGGTACGCGTATTTATAGCATTTCTTTTCCTGGCATCATTGGCTATACTGCTTTACCTGCACATTTATGAGCTGGCAGTAGTAGCTGTTATGATGTTGTTGCTGTTGATTTGGGATTACTTTAAGCAGGGCACATTGGTTGTGGCAGCCAAATACTTTCACGATAAAAATTATGAAAAAACGGAGGCTTCTTTAAAGGAGATCAGCAATCCGCAGTGGCTAAGTAAAAAAAGGCGCGGTTTTTATGAATATATATACGGCGGTGTATGCATCCAGAAACAGGATTTTGAAGCTGCCGAAAAACATTACGAACTGGCAGCCCAATATCCGCTGCACTCGGTTAATGACCACGTGGCGGCATTGGTAACTGTGGCTAACATTAATATCAGGTTTGGTAATTATGATAAGGCCAAAGCCTATCTACAACTAACCGAAAAACACGCGGATATAATGACCGCCAAAATGAAGGATGTGATCAACCGCCTTCATCAGGAATTGAAAAAACACTAACAATAGAGTCAAGAGATAAGAACTATGAGATAAGATAAAAAAGCTACTTGCTTAGATAAAAAATCTTATTTCTTGATTCTTGACTCTTGATTCTCAAAATACTATGAGAGATTCATTATTAATAAAAGCAGCTTTTTCCGAAAAAACAGAACGCCCACCGGTATGGATGATGCGCCAGGCTGGTAGGTTCATGAAAGAATATTGGGATATCAAAAACAAGTATTCATTTCTGGAGATGTGCAAAACACCGGAACTGGCTGCTGATGTTACCATGCTGCCGGTTGATTTGTTGGGTATAGACGGTGCCATCCTGTTTTCGGATATATTGGTTACCGGCGAGGCTATGGGCGGCGATCTGAGCTTTACCAATGGCGTAGGCCCTAAATTTGCCAACCCTGTACGTACACAAGCCGATATTGATAACCTGCAAACAGATGTTACAGATAAGCTGCAATATGTAGCTGATGCCATCAAAGTAATACAACAACGCCTGAACGGTCGTATCCCGCTGATTGGTTTTGCCGGCGCGCCGTTTACGGTAATGAGCTACCTGGTAGAAGGCGGATCGACCAAAGATTTTAAATTGACTAAGTTGATGCTGCACAACGAGCCTGAATTGGCTCATCAGCTGTTATCAAAAATTGCTACTGTTACAGCCGATTACCTGAACATGCAGATAGCAGCCGGTGTAAATGCTGTTCAAATATTTGACAGCTGGGCACAAGCCCTGGCATGGGATGATTATAAAGAATTTAGTCACTATTACATTCAGCAGATCATTAGCAAGCTAAACCGTAAGGATATCCCGGTGATATCTTTCTGTAAAGGCAGTTCGGTATTCGCGCCATTAATGGCCGAGGCCAAACCGGATGTGATTTCGATTGACTGGAACGTTGACCTGCTGGATATTAAAAAACGTTTACCTGCAGGCATTGCCGTACAGGGGAACCTTGATCCGCATATTTTATATGCCGATAAAAAAGTAATTAAAGACCGCATATACCGCCTGTTCGACAGGATGAAGGATGAGCAGGGCTTCATCTTTAACCTGGGGCACGGCATTATGCCAGACATCCCTTTTGATAACGTGAAATACGCGGTTGAAGTGATTAAAGAGTACAGAAACTAAATAATAGAAAATGTCATTGCGAGCGAAGCGTGGCAATCGCGAACTGTACAGAGCGATATGCAATGTTCGCGATTGCTTCGTACCTCGCAATGACATATATAACACCGGGCATCATGTACGAATACGTAAAAGCCATACATATCATCTTTGTAGTCTGCTGGATGGCTGGGCTGTTTTACATTGTGCGCCTGTTTATTTACCATACCGAAGCGCAGGACAAGCCCGAGCCTGATCGCAGTATATTATCAAAACAGTTTGAGGTGATGGAGAAGAAGCTGTGGTATATTATCACCGTGCCCTCCATATTGCTTACGGTAGCAGCAGGTATAACCATGCTGATATTGCAGCCCGCGTGGCTTCACTTTGGTTGGATGCACCTTAAGCTTACATTTGTGGTAGGACTTGGCATATACCATCATATATGCCAGAACAAAATAAAACAAATGGCAGGCGGCGTATTCAAATGGACATCAACCCAGTTGCGCCTATGGAATGAGCTGGCCACCGTGTTACTGTTCGCCATAGTTTTCCTGGTGGTACTAAAAAGCGCCCTCAACTGGATATTTGGCGTTGTAGGCCTGGTATCCCTCGCTGTTATCCTCATGATAGCTGTAAAAATATACAAGCGATACCGGGAGAAAAAGTAAAAGGAACGTCATGCTGAACTTGTTTCAGCATCCCTCAGGACTGATAGCCAGGAAGCATCTGCATGTGAGATGCCGAAATAAATTCGGCATGACGTTGGGTAAGCATCTGTTTTTACCAAAACCTCATCTTTTATAACCCTTCATATCTGTAACTTCCCGTCCTAAAAATATTTTTCCCATCATGCAACCATTTACACAGCTATAACATCTTACTGTTATAAATGATGTTTTTGGAACCAAAGTTTACCATTCAACAATTGATAGATCGCTGTAAGGGCGGCGAACGCAAAGCGCAGGGGTTGCTGTACAAGCAATTCGCGGCCAAGATGCTGGGCGTTTGCACGCGTTATGCGATTGACAAGGTGGAGGCCGAGGATATGCTGCAGAACGGTTTTATCAAAGTGTTTCAAAAAATAGCAGACTATCGCGGGGAGGGATCATTTGAAGGCTGGATACGGCGCATCATGGTACATAGTTCTATTGAGTATTACCGCAAGCATCATAAAATGCTGCAAGTGGTAAGCACAGATGAAACTGCTCATGAACCATCGGTTGATCAGGTAGCTATTGCCAACCTCGATGCACGGGTGTTGCTTGGCTTGATACAACAGCTGTCGCCAGGTTACCGTATTGTATTTAATTTATACGCTATAGAAGGTTACTCACATAAAGAGATCGCGGCTATGACAGGTATTAGCGAGGGTGCATCCAAATCGCAGCTCTCAAGGGCTCGCAGTATATTAAAAGAACAAATTGCAAAAATGGAGGGTAAAAGTTATGGATATGCAGGATAAGGACCTCGACAATCTGTTTCAATCATCACTTGATGGTTTAGAGGTAGAACCGTCTGCACAGGTGTGGGGCAGGATTGCTGATAAACTGGATGCCGATAAACGTAAAAGATCAATATTGCCTCTTTTAAGCATTGCCGCAAGTATATTGTTGCTGTTTACAGGGGGCTTATTGTTTATACCTAAAATGGTCAAAGTGAACCATACCGATCCTGTTAAGATAGCTAAGAACGAAATTCGGGTAAAAGCAGTGCCCATTGTTAAACTGCCCTCGGTAGCAGGAGTAGCTCATCCGCAAAACAAAAAGCAGGCAAAGGCAGTTATAGCAGCAGTTAACAGTTTGGCTGGGATAAAAAATAAGGTGAATAACAGAAAGCCGGTTTATAAACCCAATATATTGGATACTATTGTTAAAAGGCAACCAAATGAGCCTGAGTTGGCTTTGGCAAGTTTGGGTACTAAGGACGAAGCTGTAGCAACTAATAAAGTAGAAGTAATGGTACCGGTTAATAATTTGCTGACCCGTGAAAACAACCAGCAACAACCGCAGGGCAAATCAAAATCAAAGCCGGTTAAAAAGCACCGGATACGCAGCCTGGGCGATGTATTTAATGTAATGATAGCAGCGGTTGACAAGCGGAAGGATAAGTTCATTGAGTTTTCCAATACCGACGAGGACGATGCCACCATTACCGGCCTTAACCTGGGCATTATTAAAGTGAAAAAAGAAAAATAAATTATATTTACTCCCCTAATATGAAGCGACTGATTTTTACCCTCATCATATGTATAGGCGCTATGGGTGCTTTTGCCCAAACCGCCGACTCAACCCGTACCGATAGCGCGCATAAAAAAAAGGTTAGGTTTACAATGGGGGGCATAACTGATGATGATGCTTCATCACCTAAAGAACCGGATACGGCCTATCATGCCCATAAAGCACCGGGGTTTTCTTTTGGTGTAACCTTTTCCAGGATTGATCTGGGTTTGGCTACACTGGTAGATCATGGCAGCTTTACTTTATCGCCTAATAACCAGTTTTTGAGTTACCGCCAGTGGAAAACAAGTAACTTTGGTTTTGATCTGGTGCAGTTTGGCTATCGTTTTAACAGCACCTTTAAAATATATGTATCCGGCGGATTTGATTGGACACACATCCGCTTGCGTAATGATATCACCATTCAAAGAAATACTCCCGTGCTCACCTACACTGAGGATGATATCCATTATAGCAAAAATCGATTCTCGTCAAGCTATCTGCGTATACCTTTGGCATTTTATTACCGCAGCCATGAAGATGCCAGTGGTAACTGCTTCAGGCTGGTTGCCGGCCCCGAGATCGGCGTATTGCTGAACGGGCGCGTAAAACAAATAAGTGACGAAAACGGCAAACAAAAATTTAACGATGATTATCACTTTACCAAACTGCGCAAAGGGGCATTTGTACGTATGGGCTACGGTTTAATGGGTATTTATGCCAAATACTATTTTAGCGATATGTTTGAGAATAGTCCTGCGCAAGCCGGTTTAAGAAACTTTTCTTTTGGCCTGACTCTTGGCTTCTAAAGTGCTCTTTTTGAGGTGAATGTGTAATAAATTGTGCAAAAAATGTGTACCTATAAAGCTTAAATTGAGAACTTATTCAGGTAGTTTTAAGTAATAAAGATTACTCACGTTCGGCAAGCTATTATAAACCTCATTTGTTGAAAACATGTTTTACAGATCTCCAGGCATGTACTGAATTAGATTTGAATAGCTGCTGATAATTACACTTAATAATATCAGCAAACATGGTGGGAAATATAACTCATACGGTTTCATTTTCTTATGTTTTAAGTGTGATTGCGCATAACTCCAAGTATTTGGTGATCATACTTTTGGGTAGCATTACAACCTCATTACTGCATGCCCAGGTATCTGTAGACAGCCTGAATATGCTGATCAGGAAAACAAAATCGGATACAGGTAGAATAAATCGCCTAAATGATAAAACTTCAGCTTTAATAGAGATCAACCTTGACTCGGCTGCCGAAAGTGGTAGCAATACTATTGCAGAGGCTGTAAGGGCAAAGTATTTACTGGGCGAGGCTAATGCCAGGCGACTAATGGGCACCATATTATCCTTCAAAGGAGATTATGCCTCGGCTCAAAAAAATCTGGTGCTGGGCGAAGAGATATTTACCCGGTTAAATGATAAGGCCGGATTGGTCAAAATATATTCGGGCTATGGCATGATGTATGGCATGCAAAGCAAAAACGACAAGTCCATCGCTTTTTATAAAAAGGCCATTGAATTTGCTACTGAAATTAAAGATGAGCAACTGCTTAACAAGGCGTATCAAAATATCGCTATATCTTTTCAGCGGCAATCAAATTATTCCGAATCATTAGCTTATTTTCAAAAGGCGCTGAGTTTTTTTGAACGCGTGAACGACGAGAACTCACAAAGCTACATCTGGCTAAATATGGGTTTAACCTATAATTTGATGGATGATAACATTCGTGCTGAGCAATCATTACGAAAAGCGGTGAGGCTGGCCAAAAGAGCGAATATCAAAAATGTAGAACTATATGCTTATTCCAATTTAGCTGCTACCTATTCCAAATTGAAAAAGTACGATCAATCATACAATTATGCTATGAATGCGGCAGCGTTGGGTAGGCAAACCGGCGATTTAGGAATAACAGCGGCAAGCTTATCAAAAGCCATTATGGCTCTTGCTGATCAAAACCAGCTGCCCGAAGCCTTAAAGTTGGGTAAAGCATCTATCGGCGTGGCCGATTCGGCAAACCAGCCTTACAGCGAATACCAGGTTTATGCCGCTATTGGTAATGTGCTTAAAAGGCAAGGCTCATATGGTGATGCTGTTTTTTACTTGAACAAGGCTTTTAAAGCTATTAAGGGAACCGATATTGTTGATGAGGCCACAGGTGAGTCATATGGCGATTTGGCTGAATCTTATGAAAAAATAGGCTTGTACAGAAACGCGTTTAAAACCTATAAAAGATCGTCACAGATCATCGATTCGCTTAGGAGTACTAAAAATATACGCATGGCCACCGAGCAAAATATGAACTATGAATACGAAAAGAAGCAACAGGCTCAACTGGCACTGAAACAAAAACAGGATGCAGCCAATAAAATTAAGCTCATCGTTTTGTTAGCTGTGCTTATTGTATTTTCTGTAGTGGCTGTAATTTATAGAAACGCTTATCGTAATAAGCAAAAAGCAAACGCGCTGCTTACAAGCCAAAAAAGGGAGATCGAGAGTGCTTTGAGCAAGTTGAAAACTACACAAAGGCAGTTGGTTCAAGCTGAAAAGATGGCTTCGCTTGGGCAGCTTACCGCTGGTATAGCGCATGAAATTCAGAACCCGCTTAACTTTGTCAACAACTTTAGCGAGGTAAGTGCTGAGCTGGCCAGCGAGTTAAAGGAGGAGCTGAAAAATGGAAACCGGGAAGAGGCCATTTCCATTGCCGATGATCTTGAACAGAATCTGAATAAAATTCAGCACCACGGTCAGCGGGCTGATAGTATAGTTAAGGGCATGCTTGAACATAGTCGCTCCCATGCCAGCGATATGGATGTAGTGAACATAAATACGCTGGCCGAAGAGTTTTTACGCTTATCATATCACGGCATGCGGGTTAAAGATCAGGATTTTGCTTCGGAGATAGTTACCAATTTTACCCGCGAAAAAGTGATGGTGAATGGCATACAGCAGGACATAGGCCGGGTACTACTCAATTTATTTAACAATGCCTTTTACGCAGTAAGTCAAAAGTTAAAAGCTAATCCCGGCAATTATACACCTAAGGTTGAAATAAAAACCGAAAACGACGGGTCCATTGCCATCATTAAAATAAGAGATAATGGTAACGGAATACCCGCCGATATTCAGGACAAGATCATGCAGCCATTTTTTACAACCAAGCCTGCGGGCGAAGGCACTGGCTTAGGCTTATCACTGAGCTATGATATCATCGTGAACGGCCATAGCGGAACCATCGATCTGAACACAGCCGAATGTGAATATACCGAGTTTATTATAACCCTTCCCCGCATTTTAGCAGATAATCCGATGCAATCAGTTGCCTGAAAATTCCTCCGCTTTGTCATCCTTGAGCGTAGCGAGGGATCTATTCTGCAACATGCAAAGTTTGTCATCAATTCTTCGCTACGCCAGGATGACAAGTTTATAAGCACTTTCAACAATTTTGTATCTTTGCAATCCATGTCAGATACTCCTTTTTTGCAGGCCATTGCAGTAAGTAAAATATATCCGGGTAAACAGCTCTCCGGGATTAAAAAAACAAACCTGGTTATACAGCCCGGCAAAATTACGGCTATTATTGGCGAAAGTGGCAGCGGTAAAAGTACGCTATTACGCTTATTGTATGGCTTACTGTCGCCCGATGAAGGGCGGGTGGAGTTTAAGGGCGAGCGCATTTGGGGTCCCGAAGAAAAACTAATCCCCGGTCATGATGCCATGAAAATGGTTACCCAGCACACCGATGATCTGAACCTGTTTGCCAAGGTATGGGATAACGTGGCCGCTATGCTTCCGGCAACAGATCTGAAAGCTAAGCAGCAGAAAACAGAGCAGGTATTAAAGCAACTGAACATGGCTCATATGGCCGACAGGCGGGTGGCCGACCTGAGCGGCGGCGAAAAGCAACGTGTGGCCATTGCCCGCGCTATTATAACCCGTCCGCAGGTTTTGTTGTTAGATGAACCCTTTAATCAGGTAGATACCTCATTCAGGGAGGGTTTGCAACGCGATATCAGGCTCATAGTGAAAGAAACAGGACTCACCGTAGTAATGGTATCACATGATCCTGCCGAAGTTCTCTCCATGGCTGATGACCTGATCGTGATTAAGCAAGGTGAAATATTGGAAGAAGGTACGCCGAAAGCACTATATCAATATCCGCAAAATTTGTATACAGCTCAATTACTCAGCAATTGCAATGTACTTACCGCCGCCGAGGCTAAACTTTGCCATATAGAAGTTGCCAAAGAATACGCCGTTATATATCCCGAATGGATTAAGCTAAAGCTGATTGCTCCAATAAGAAACTGGACGGTGCGGGAGGTGCAGTTTAAAGGCTTTTTTGAAAACCTTATACTGGAGCAAAATGGCCGTCTGCTGCGCGTAGTGAACGAAGAAGCAGACAAATATCAACCCGGCGATAAAGTTGCCGTAAGGGCAGGGAAGTGGCTGGAGTATTAAAATAATAACAACACTTCGTCATGCTGAACTTGTTTCAGCATCCCTCAGGACAATAACTCCATGTACGGTAAGCCTTGCCGGTGGGGTGCCGAAACAAGTTCGGCATGACGGTGTATCACCTTTGGCTGCCAGATAGTTTGTAAAAATAAAAAGCCTTGCTAATTACTTAGCAAGGCTTTTATTTATAAGTATTAAGGCTTTACACCAAATACTCAAACAACGTTCGGTCTTTATTAAGTTCAATAACGTTGAAACGATGAGCTATCATGCGTTTAAGCAGAGCCGGATAATCATCGGCAGATTGCAGTTCGATACCTACCAGGGCAGGGCCATTCTCTTTATCGTTTTTCTTGATAAACTCAAAGCGGGTAATATCATCATGCGGCCCCAACACGTTGGTCACAAAAAGCTTTAAGGCACCCGGGCGCTGCGGAAAGCGGACGATGAAGTAATGTTTCAGACCCTCATAAAGTAAAGATTTCTCTTTGATCTCCTGCATGCGGGCAATGTCGTTGTTACCGCCGCTCACGATACAAACTACCTTTTTACCTTTTATCTTATCCTTGCAGGCATCCAATGCGGCTACAGATAAAGCGCCGGCGGGTTCAACTACAATAGCGTCTTCGTTGTAGAGCTTTAATATAGTGGTGCAAACTTTACCTTCAGGTACCAGTTGCATATCGTCCAATATCTCCCGGCAAATGTCAAAATTTAATGCACCTACACGTTTCACGGCAGCACCGTCAACAAAGCGGTCAATCTCAGGCAAGGTTATAGGTTCGCCCTGTTCCAAAGCTTTAAGCATGGAAGGTGCACCCTCGGGCTCAACACCAATTAAGTGAACGCCGGGTACGTTTTGCTTTAAATAAGTTCCGGTACCGGCAGCAAGTCCACCACCGCCTATAGGCATAATTACGGCATCTACACCAGGCAAATCCTGCAATATCTCAACACCAACAGTGCCCTGGCCTTCAATAATACGAGGATTATCAAATGGAGGGATAAAAGTCATTTGATGGGCTTCTGTATAAGCTAAAGCCTCGCGTAGGCAATCGTCAAAAGTATCGCCGGTTAAAACCAGTTCAACACTGCCGTGGCCGTGCATTTCTGTCTGAGTAACTTTTTGCTTCGGTGTAATTTCCGGCATAAAAATTACACCTTTAGTACCCAAAGCATTACAGCTAAAGGCCACACCCTGCGCATGGTTACCCGCGCTGGCGCAAACTACACCACGACTCAGCTGATCAGCAGTTAGCTGGCTTATCATATTGTAAGCACCACGCAATTTGTATGAACGTACAATTTGCAGATCTTCCCGTTTCAGGTATACCTCGCAATCGTACCTTGCCGACAGGCCGGCGTTATATTCCAGCGGAGTGCGTTTTACAACACCTTTAAGGCGCTCATAAGCCGACTCAAAATCAAGTTGGTTTTTAGTGTCAGTTTCCATTATTAATTTTTTACCAGCTTATGCGCAACTAAACTCAACAGATCTTCATCATTAATGTCAAGCTTAGCATCGGCAAGGGTTAAAAAGTTGGTGTATGCCTCGGCAAGTTCTTCTTTATTCAGGTTGATGCCCAAACGCTCTAAATGAAATTTAAGGGCGTGCCTGCCGCTGCGTGCGGTAAGTACAATACTCGCACTTGGGAAGCCAACATCTTCCGGGCGAATGATCTCATAGTTTTCACGCATTTTCAGGAAACCATCCTGATGAATACCCGAACTGTGCGCAAAGGCGTTGGCGCCTACGATGGCTTTATTGGGCTGTACCGGCATACGCATTTGTGTGCGGATCATCTGGCTCAATTCGTAGAATCTTTTAGAGTCAATCTTGGTATGTAAGCCTAAAGTTTGATGCGTTTTCAGGATCATGACCACCTCTTCAATAGAGGTATTACCTGCGCGCTCGCCAATACCGTTAATGGTACCTTCAATTTGGCGGGCACCATTCTGTAAACCGGCTATGGAATTGGCGGTAGCCAAACCAAGATCATTATGGCAATGTACCGAAATGATGGCTTTATCGATATTTTTAACATTCTCTTTCAAGAACTTGATCTTAGCACCATATTGATCTGGCAGGCAATAACCATTTGTATCGGGGATATTCACCACGGTAGCACCAGCCGCAATTACGGCCTCTACCATTTGTGCAAGGTAAACTACATCGGCACGACCGGCATCTTCGGCATAAAACTCAATATCTTCAACAGCACGTTTGGCATATTTAACAGCTTCAACGGCACGCTCCAGAATTTCTTCGCGGGTACTGTTAAATTTATGCTTAATGTGCATATCAGACGAGCCGATACCTGTATGGATACGCGGACGTTTAGCGTATTTTAATGATTCAATAGCGGCGTCAATATCGCCTTTGTTTGCACGGGTAAGGGCACAAACGGTAGGTTCTTTTACAGCCTTTGAAATTTCAACAACGCTGTTAAAATCACCGGGGCTTGAAACCGGAAAGCCTGCTTCAATGATATCCACGCCCAGCAACTCCAGCTCTTTGGCTATCTCAATTTTTTCTGGGGTTGTTAACTGGCAACCCGGTACCTGCTCGCCATCACGCAGCGTGGTATCGAAAACATAAACGCGGTTGGGATCGTGTAACATATCTTTTATTTTTTTTAATTTTTTAGTATCAAGTAGCGAGTATCATGTATCAAGATTGTTTTCGTTACTTTTTACATATTCAGTTATTTTTTATGTATCTCCAATCAACACGTTTAAAGTCTTGATACATGATACTAATTACTTGCTACTTTAATTTACTCTTTCACTGCCACAAACCTTAGTCTTTTATAATCTGCGTACCATTGGCCGTTTTCGTTATAAAAAGGTTCAAGTTTCTGGGTTATTTCTTTTAATATCTGTGGTTTTTCCTCATCAGGGATGCCTTCCAGGAATTGTGCGCCAAACATGGTTACCCACTTGGCTACGCCCTGATCGCCATCCTGTAAAGGTGTTTTACGATCGTAATGAATGGCGTAAGTTACCTTAAAGCCATGCTCTTCCAGTTTTGTGGCCTGCTCAGCTATAGAGGGGAAATACCATATTTTGGTATCGGCCTGTTCTGTATAGCCATGATTTTGCAACACCAATTGTGTCGACTCAATTAAATGGCCAACGTTACCTTTGCCACCCATTTCTGCCACAAAACGGCCGCCATGTTTCAGGCTGTTGTATACGCTGCGCATCATGCCGTTTTGATCAAGCACCCAGTGTAACGCCGCGTTCGAGAATACGGCATCGTAAGGAGTGTCGGTAAAAAAGTCGGCTGCGTTCTCGATTTCAAAATCAACGTCTGGAAACTTCTCCTTAGCCTGCGCAATCATATCAGGCGAAAGGTCGGTACCTTTCACTATAGCCCCTTTATCCTTTATTTGTTTGGTTAAATGACCGGTTCCGCAACCAAGGTCAAGTATATATTCGCCGGGTTTAGCATCCAATAATTCCAGCACGTCCTCGCCGTATTGAAATACAAAGGCATGCTTTTCATCATACAGATCGGCGTTCCACTTCATCGCTTTTTTCATCGGCTTTTTAAATTTAGCTCAAGTACTCCAACACTTTTTGGCCCATAGCTGTGGTGCCTAAAATTTTGCTTTTATCGGTATTGGCATCAGCAATGTCGCCGGTGCGGTAACCTTGTTTAAGCGTTTTATCAATAGCTGATGTGATCAGTTTTGCCTCTTCTTTTAATCCGAAGCTGATCTCCAGCATCAGTGCTACTGATAATATAGATGCCAGCGGATTGGCTTTATCCTGACCGGCAATATCATGTGCCGAACCGTGGATAGGCTCAAAAAAGCCGGTGCCATCGCCAACAGATGCCGAAGCCAGCATACCCATTGAACCCGCAATTTGCGATGCTTCGTCAGTTAAGATATCACCAAAAAGGTTGGCAGTTAATACCACATCAAACTTTTTAGGGTTTTTAACCAGTTGCATAGCGGCATTATCAATAAACATGTGCTCTGTTTCCACATCAGGGTATTGTTTGGCAATTTCCTGTACCACTTCGCGCCATAGGCGTGAAGCTTCCAGTACGTTGGCCTTATCAACAGAGCATAATCTTTTACCGCGTACACGAGCTGCCTCGTATGCCTTAATGGCTATACGCTCAACTTCATAACGTGAGTACACCATCAGGTCGGAAGCGGTATTCCTGTCTTCACTGCGTTTTTTCTCGCCGAAATAAACATCACCGGTAAGTTCGCGGAAAAACAGAATATCAGTTCCTTTCAGTATTTCCGGTTTCAGGCTTGATGCATCAAGGAGTTCATCAAACAGCATGATAGGGCGCAGATTGGCATACAAGCCAAGTTCCTTACGGATTTTTAACAACCCCTGCTCCGGACGCACCTTTGCAGATGGATCATTGTCATATTTAATATGGCCAATGGCGCCAAATAAAATGGCGTCGCTGGCTTTGGCTTTTGCTAAAGTTTCATCAGGAAGCGGGTTGCCGGTAGCTTCAATCCCCGCATGACCCATCAGGGCTTCGTCAAAGGTAAACTCGTGACCAAATTGCTGACCAATCTTTTCCAGAACAGCCTTACCCCATGTTGTTACTTCGGGCCCGATACCATCACCGGGTATTACTAATATGTGTTTTTTCATTAAGCCCCCTAACCCCCTAAAGGGGGAATATTTTGGTTGTAGTACTTTTTATTGTTTTGCTCAGAATCCTTTGTTCTCCCTTTAGGGGTTAGAAGTCCTGATTTTCAAATTGCTGTATTAATTCCTTTTTGCTCAGGATATAATCAATATCATCATAACCGTTGATCATGCAGGCTTTTTTGTAGGCGTTAACCTCAAATGTTTCCTGTTCGCCGGTGGCTACAATTTTAATTACCTGATTGTCCAAATCAATTTCAACAGCCGAGGTGTGATCGGCGTAAACCGCATCAAAGATCTTCTTCAAAAAATCTTCGCTTACCTGTACCGGCAACAGCCCATTGTTTAATGCGTTGCCTTTAAATATATCAGCAAAAAAGCTGCTAACTACAGCGTCGAAACCATAATCGGCAATGGCCCAGGCGGCATGCTCGCGGCTGCTTCCGCAACCAAAGTTTTTACCTGCAACCAGTATTTTACCGCTAAAGTTCGGGTTGTTGAGCACGAAATCTTCTTTGGGATTATCGTTCTCATCAAAACGCCAGTCGCGGAATAAGTTATTGCCAAAACCATCGCGGGTAGTGGCCTTTAAAAAACGAGCGGGGATGATCTGGTCGGTATCGATGTTCTCGATAGGCAGAGGCACCACGCTGGTTTGTACATGTTTGAATATTTTGGTCGCCATATTATTTTCCTTTTGTCATTGCGAGGAACGAAGCAATCGCGAACTATGTATAGTATCCCTATACAGTTCGCGATTGCCACGCTACGCTCGCAATGACATATTAGCTAACTAACTCTTCTTCTTTTAAAAAGGTTCTGATATCTGTAACCTTGCCGGTAATTGCTGATGCTGCCGCAGTGAGCGGGCTGGCCAGGAAGGTGCGGCTGTTAGGGCCTTGTCTGCCTTCAAAATTACGGTTTGAGGTAGATACGCAGTATTTACCGGCCGGTATTTTATCCTCGTTCATGCCCAGGCAAGCACTGCATCCTGGTTCGCGGAGCGGGAAACCTGCTTCGTTAAATATTTTATCCAAACCTTCGCGTATGGCTTGTTCCTGTACCTGCTTTGATCCCGGAACTACCCACACGGTAACGTTATCGGCCTTGTGTTTGCCTTTTACAAATTCAGCTACCTGGCGCAGATCCTCAATGCGTGAGTTGGTGCAGCTGCCGATGAACACATAATCAATAGGTTTACCTAACAAAGTTTCATCATCATGCAGGCCCATGTACTCCAGGGCTTTTTTGTATGATCCCTGCTCTTTGGCTTCAAACGAAGCAGTTTCAGGAACATGTTGTGTTACACCAATGCCCATACCGGGGTTTGTTCCGTAGGTTATCATTGGCTCAATGTCTTCTGCTTTAAAGGATAATACTTCATCAAACTGAGCATCAGCATCAGAGTATAGAGTTTTCCAGTAAGCTACGGCCTTATCCCATTCTTCGCCTTTAGGGGCAAATTCGCGGCCTTTTACATATTCAATGGTGGTTTCGTCGGGAGCAATTAAACCGCAACGTGCACCCATTTCAATGCTCATGTTACAGATGGTCATACGGCCCTCCATACTTAACGAGCGGATGGTATCGCCGGCATATTCCACAGCATAACCTGTACCGCCGGCGGCAGAGATCTGCGAGATGATATACAGGATAATATCTTTAGCGCCAACACCTTTGTGCAGCTTGCCATTTACTTCAATCTTCATCCTTTTTGGGCGGGATTGCAGTAAACACTGTGTGGCCATTACCTGCTCAACCTGCGAGGTGCCTATACCAAACGCTATAGCACCAAAAGCGCCGTGTGTTGAGGTATGGCTATCGCCGCACACATAAGTACCACCTGGGCGGGTAATACCCAGCTCGGGGCCTATTACGTGTACTATACCCTGAAAAGGGTGACCCAAGCCGTACAGCTCAATTCCAAACTCTTTACAGTTTTTGGTGAGCATATCAACCTGGTAGCGGGAAAGTTCTTCTTTGATGGGGAGGTGCTGATCAATTGTAGGAACGTTATGATCTGCAGTGGCCACTGTTTGTTTGGGCCTGAAAACCGGTAAGCCTCTGGTACGTAAGCCATCAAATGCCTGCGGACTGGTTACCTCGTGTATGAAATGTGTGTCGATGTATAAAATATCAGGAAAACCCTCGTTGCTACTGACGACGTGTGCATCCCATATCTTATCAAATAATGTTTGTCCCATGATAGTATCAAGTAGTTAGTATCAGGTATCAAGTAAATGCTATAGCCTGATACCGGTATTGTTTTATTATTAAGCAGCAAGTACTTAATATCTATCGCATCAAAAAAACTCGATACTTGATACTAAATACTTGCTACTAAAAAGACTTACGCTTCTACAACCTGGTTTTCAGGGCGTAAGCTGCGTACAGTTTTACCTGCCTGCCATAATTCGCTTTCGCGTAATTCTTTCAATTCCGCGTCTAATTTTTCACGGTAATCTGGCTGGCTGTTTGAATCGATAGAACGTTGTGACTCTTTGCCGGTAGCAACGCTTTCGTATAATTCTTCAAATACCGGTTTAGTGGCATCACGGAATTTTTTCCACCAATCCAACGCGCCGCGTTGTGCTGTGGTTGAGCAATTGGCATACATCCAATCCATACCGTTTTCAGCAACCAGTGGCATTAATGATTGAGTTAACTCTTCAACAGTTTCGTTAAAGGCTTCAGATGGAGAGTGGCCTTTGCTGCGCAATACATCATACTGAGCCGCGAAGATACCCTGGATACAACCCATCAGTGTACCACGCTCGCCGGTTAAATCGCTATATACTTCTTTTTTGAAGTTGGTTTCAAACAGGTAACCGCTACCTACGGCAATACCTAGTGAAATTACGCGCTCAAATGCTTTACCGGTAGCATCCTGGAAAATAGCGTAGCTTGAGTTTAAGCCACGGCCTTGCAGGAACATACGGCGCAATGAAG
>NZ_JBCECK010000047.1:34910-37030 GCF_039207105.1 Mucilaginibacter sp. | reverse complement strand
TCAAATGCCTTAACCTTAAGTTTGCTCTTAGGGTCATGGATGGTACCATCTTTCAAAGCCTGGTTTTTTGAAATAGATATGAGATAATTTGACATATACATTTATTATAAAATGTATATGCCACAATTTTTACTCCAATTTTCAATTATCGCCTATATAATTTGAAAATCGATTTACTTATTATAGTTATACGATTTAAATTTCTTTTAATTGAATATTGTTAATTAATATTTAATTAAAGGGGCAATACCGAAAATTAGAGTCTGTGTAATTGTGTATGCAAAAAATGCAAACTGTAAGGTTTACAGAACACATTTTTAACATTATAATGCTAAAATGCTTTTATTGCGCAATTCTTCATAAAGTAAAATGACTTTGCGTTGCAAGTTTGCAATTTCCGATTCGCGGTCAAGGAGCTTTTTCTGAGCTATACTAAGGTTTGATGGGGTAAGGTCAATCTCTTCAGAATCGATCACTAATATCTGAGCTACATTTATTTCAAAGATGTTGGCAATTTGTTCCAGTCTTGATAAATTGATATCGGTTACTCCGGTTTCAATTTTTGAAAAAGCGGGGATAGAGATACCTAAACGGTTTGCAACATCTTCCTGGCTCCATCCGCGTTTGTGGCGTAAGGTCCTGATGTTTTTTCCAACAGATTTATTGGTTTGCTTTTTATTGTTGTCGCTCATAATGTGTTTCCTCTTAATTAAGTAAGGAAACACACCCAAACGGTATGCCATCATTAAACCTCGCTAAAAAACGCTCTTTTATTGCGTAATTTAGCGAGAAAGTGTGAAATATGGGGAAAAAAATACACGAAAGTGGGATTAACCCTTAGTTTATGTTGCTGATTATATACAACTTCGCGAATTTTAGCAGTAGCTGCTTTTGCCCTATTTCTTTAAAAAATATGGTTGCTTTAATGTCTGGCTTGTTACCTTCAAGCGTTAATACCTTGCCAAAGCCAAAACGTTCGTGCTCCACTTCCATGCCAACCTGCAGGTTGGAGGTATCTGATGGTTTAAAGTTAGCCGATGGTACGTGGGCCTTAGCCAGTATCGAGGTGGTTTTTACCGGTGCCGATGTAGCAGGCTTGGGCTTTGAAAAAGCATCGGCTTGTTTGCCACTGCTCCAGGCTTTGCGCTCGTCCTCAAAAAACGGGTTATTGCCCGCCGCCGGTTTAGCGCTGTAGTCAAGCTCCAGGTATTTGGCATCAATCTCATCCAGAAAACGACTTGGCTCGCAACTAATGAGCGTGCCAAACTTAAACCTTGAGGTGGCATAGCTAATGGTAAGCTTGCTTTCGGCACGGGTTACGGCCACGTAAAAGAGGCGGCGTTCCTCTTCCAGGTCACTGCGCGAGTTAAGCGACATTTGTGAGGGGAACAGGTTCTCTTCAAGCCCCACCACGTATACCTGCGGAAACTCCAGGCCTTTACTGGAGTGTATGGTCATTAACGATACGGTATCGGCATCCTTATCTTTATCCTTATCATCATTAGTAAGCAGGGCGACATCCTGCATGAAAATATCCAGGCCCTTTTCTTCAATATCTTCCCGCTCTGAAAATTCCTTGATACCGTTCAGCAGCTCCTGAATGTTCTCATAACGATTTAAGCCTTCTACCGATTTATCTTCATATAGGTCTTTCAGCAAACCAGAATGTTGTGCTATATACAAGGCCGATTCATAGGCCGATTTTGTTTTGGCCAGCACCTGGAAGCTTTGTATCATGGTAGCAAAAGTGCTTACCGCGCCTGATATTTTACCTTCCAGATATTTTGTTGGCTCTACAATTACCTCCCAGGGAGTGATCTGGTGCTGATCGGCACTAACAATGATCTTATCAACAGAGGTATCACCAATTCCCCGTTTTGGGTAATTAATAACACGCTTTAATGCTTCCTCATCATTAGGGTTAAAGGTAAGCCTGAAATAGGCTATCAGATCCTTGATCTCCTTGCGCTGGTAAAACGACAAGCCCCCGTATATTTTATAGGGGATACCCAACTTGCGCAAAGCCTCCTCCATTGAGCGGGATTGGGCGTTGGTGCGGTACAAAATGGCAAAATCATGCCACTTGCGGCCCTTTAGGCTGCGGTCCTGCATAATGGTTT
>NZ_JBCECK010000047.1:0-34900 GCF_039207105.1 Mucilaginibacter sp. | reverse complement strand
TTTCGGCCACTACTTTACCTTCTTCGTTATCGCTGAAGGCGCGCATCACTTTTATTTTATCGCCGGTCTCTTTTTCAGAAAAAACATTCTTTTTAAGCTGCTCCTTATTATTGCTGATAATGCTGTTGGCAACGTTCACAATATTTTGGGTGGATCGGTAGTTCTGCTCCAGCTTAAACACTTTCAAATCCGGATAATCTTTTTCAAAATTGAGGATGTTCTGAATATTGGCCCCGCGGAAAGCATAGATACTCTGGGCATCATCGCCCACAACGCACAAGTTTTCATTAACGGCAGCCAGTTTTTTTACAATCAGGTATTGTGAAAAGTTGGTATCCTGATACTCATCCACCATCAGGTACTTAAACTTGTGTTGATATTTGTTAAGTACATCGGGATGCAGTTTTAACAGTTCGTTGGTTTTATACAGCAAATCGTCAAAATCCATAGCGCCTGCACGGTAGCAGCGGGTGGCATACATTTCGTAAATTTTACCCAACTGTCCGCGTCCGCTCGAAAAATCATCAGCCTGTATCTGCTCGTTCTTATTATATTCCTGCCACGATATCAGGTTGTTTTTAGAGGCCGATATGCGGTTAAGTACAAAATTTACATTGTACAGCTTATCGTCAAGGTTCAGTTCCTTTAAAATGGCCCTTAATACACTTTTGCTATCATCGGTATCATAAATGGTAAAATTGCTGGGGTAGCCAATTTTTTCGGCCTCAACCCGCAATATTTTGGCAAAAACCGAGTGGAAGGTACCCATCCAGATGTTTTTAGCCTCAGAACCTACCACATGGGTAATACGCTCGCGCATTTCGCGGGCGGCCTTGTTGGTAAAGGTTAATACCAGTATGTTAAAAGAATCAACACCTTTATGTATCAGGTGGGCTACCCTGTAAGTAATAACCCTTGTTTTGCCTGATCCGGCACCGGCAATGATCATTACCGGCCCTTCGGTTTGTTCTACCGCTGCCCTTTGTTCGGGGTTTAAACCCTGTAAATAATCCAAAATCTGTTCCTCTTTTCTTGAAAAAGCGAAATTAAGGTTTTGAGCCGAAAGGGGAAAGTAAGATTGATAAAGCTGTGAATAAAAATATTAACAATTGGGAGGCCGGGGAGGGGTAAAAGATTTACGAAGTTTTTAAAACTTCGTAAATCTTGCCATGGATAATCCCCAAAATCGTGGTTCAGACAATTATGGTGATGGGCTCACCAATTTCGGGGATAGGTTATAATATGAGCATTATTCAATTTTGTTTAAAAAAATCAGATCATGTTTAACAATAAAGAACCTGAAGAACGAATTGATGATGCCGTTAGCTATATTAAACAGGTAGATAAACAGCTTGGGCTCGCGGTAGAAAAAGCGATGACCAGTGACAGGACGAGAGTCGTAAGTAAAGATATATCTCTTGGTTTATTTGCAAAAAGGATTGATAAAGATAGGAGGGGGGCTCTGCGGGCATTGCTGCTTTGCCAGCGCTATTATATATCAAATTTATATACACGCACCAATATGCTTGATTCTAACTGGCATACGATCAGTGTAGATCATTGGAAATCCAGAAATAAAAATGCTATTGATAATGGTATCAGGGTATTTACAGCTCCATGCGATAACGCGGCGGAACTGGCGGAGGTTGCGGAAAATGCAGGTGGCCCGCCTACCAGTAATAACCATCGCGATTATAAACTTAACCGGGATGAACGTTTTACCATTGGCAGTGGTACCTGTTATATGGCCGTTATGGCATGGCTATTAAAAAGCGGGCTTGTATCTTATCCCTGGTACCTGAAAAGTACTGCTATTAGTAGTATTAGCGATTTAAAAACTAAATTAGGTACTCCACAGCAAATTTGGACCTCTGCTCAACCATTTACCTCCGGTAGTCAATTGCCGCCGGTACCACGAGGATATATTGTGTATATTAACTATAAGGAAGAATTTGGTTATGGCCATTGGCTGGTGAGCCTGGGCAATGGTTTAGCTGCAGGCTGCAACAATGACGATACCGACGGAACGCCTAACCTCTACAGCAAAAATGCCAATCTTAACAATCAATTTTATCATGGCTTTAATGAGGGCAATGCCACCGGAACGCCGAAAGGAGTGGCCTATGTATTTGATCCGGCGCAAATTCCAAACCGGAAGATGGTTTAATTAGTTTTTAGCAAGACTTACGAAGTTTTTAAAACTTCGTAAGTCTGCATATCAGTATTAATATAAGTTGCTATTAGCTAACCAAACCTGGTATGGCTACCATTTCGTCAACATCTTCCTGGTAGTTTACGCCCGGTACGTCAAAACCAAACAGGTTCAGGAAGTCGGTTTTGTAACCTTTAAGGTCGCCCAGTTCGGGCAGGGTTTCGGTAGTTGCTTTTACCCACAGTTCAGCCACTTTGGCTTGCACCTCAGGGTTCAGTTCCCAGTCGTCTATACGGATACGGCCTTCAGCATCGGTAGGGATGGTGCCTCCGGTGTACAGACGTTGTTCAAACAAACGCTGTATTTGCTCAATACAACCTTCATGCGTACCCTCCGCTTTCATTACCTTGTACAATAATGAAATATAAAGCGGAATAACCGGAATGGCCGAGCTCGCTTGCGTAACCAGGGCTTTATTTACCGAGATAATGGCTTTACCGTTAATATCCTTCAGCTTATCGTTGATCAGTTTTGATGTTGCGGCAAGGTGGTCCTTCGCGCGACCAATAGTGCCTTTGCTGTAAACCTTTTCTGTAACCTTAGGGCCAATGTATGAGTAGGCAATGGTGATGGCTCCATCGGCCAGTACGCCCGCTGCTTTCAGATCTTCTATCCAAAACTGCCAGTCTTCGCCGCCCATAACGGCTACAGTGTTGGCAATCTCTTCTTCATTTGCCGGGTTAATAGACACTTCAGATACTACGCCGGTATGAAAATCAACCGTTTTATCGGTGAAAACTTCGCCAATAGGTTTCAGTACCGAGCTGTGGGTAATGCCTGTTTTAGGGTTAGTTCTGCGTGGTGATGCCAGGCTGTATATCACCAGGTCAACCTGGCCTAAATCGGCCTTGATCAGGTCGATGGTTTTTTGTTTTACTTCGTCAGAAAAAGCGTCGCCATTAATGCTTTTGGCATATAGACCAGCTTCATGCGCCTGTTTTTCAAAAGCGGCGGTGTTATACCATCCGGCTGATGCGGGTTTGCCCGGTGCAGGTGGTTTTTCAAAGTAAACACCAATAGTTGCCGCGCCCGATTCAAACGCGCTGGTAATGCGCGACGACAGGCCAAAACCGGTAGATGCGCCAATGATCAGCGCTTTTTTAGTGCCGTTAACAGCTGGTTTTAATTTAACGTAGTTGATTTGATTGATTACGTTTTGTTCGCAGCCTTTTGGATGTGTAGTTAAACATATAAAGCCGCGTATTTTAGGTTCAATGATCATAGATGCAAAATTGATTTTAACAATATTCGGGGCATATATAAGGAAAGTTTTCTGAAAATGTTTCAAAAAGTTTTGAAGGAGGGGGTGGAATTTACTGTCATTGCGAGCGCAGCGTGGCAATCGCAGACTTTACAGAGGGAATCTGCACGGCTCGCGATTGCTTCGTGCCTCGCCGCTACAGCAAGCGTCCCGCTTGTGGTAATCCTGATAATGCGTTTGTTTCTGAAGCGACTCACCCGGTCATAGCTTCGCTCGACCGCCCTCTCTTCGCCTGCGGCGGAAAGAGGGCATTAAAAGCCAAAAACGTGTCGTTTGCTGTAACAATGGAGAGAAAAGGTTAATAAACAAATTCCTCACCCTCTTTTCAGCATAGCTGAAGAGAAGGTCGTCCAGCGTAGCGCAGACGGGGTGAGTAGTTTGAAAGAGGTATGTTTTACTATTTAACCACATTCCCCTCAATTTCCACTCCCGTACAATCCTTCAGTACAATCATCTTTTTTATATCCGCAGGCTTTTCAGCTTTAATAGTATTGCCTTTGAATTTAATGTTGGCCGTACTTTTTGCCGAAAGCGCCTGCACACCCTGCAAATTAAACCGGTTATTTAAAATAGTTATGTTTTGATGTACAGGTCCTTTTGATTGCGTGTTTTCCGGGCAAAAGATAATGGCCGGTTCACCGCAATTCACAAAATCATTATCGCGGATGGTGAGGTCGCGTACCATTCCTGATTCATACCAGTTGGCCGCATCGTTAGCTACAGATATACCGCTTTGGTGCGGATGCTGAAAAACGCAATGTTCGATCATCATTTTACGGCGCGAGGTTACCAGTACGCCGCGTGTAGGTATTTTGGCAATGGTATCATGGTGTATCCAAACCCGGGGAGTCCAGGTGGTGTTTTCCAATACATCAATTGCCCCCATACCTTTAGGCAGCGGCTGTTTCAGTGTAAGGAGAAAATCTTTATCGTTGATCTGTTTGGTAGCCGTTACCACATTTTGACTATACTGCTGCAATGTTTCGGGGTGGATAAAAGCCACGCTATCGCCTTTGGTGAAAGCATCAAAGCCATAAGTTTGGTTGTGCATAAAGCGCGCCAGCACCTGCTTAGGCTTCGGCGACCCCATTATTCTTAAATAAGTACCGTGGATATTGATGGCATCGTCATTGGCTCCCGAAAGGTAGGAGTTGCTGATAGTGATTTGCCCGCGGCATCCCGAAAAATGAAGGATATCCGCCCAGGCCGCACAGGTTTTGCCGGAGTTTGCTTCGGGCCGTACAGCTATCCTGTCCATACTGATATTTTGGCAAAACTGGCTCACCACGCCCATGCCATGCATAAAATAAATGTTGACGTTTTTAAGGCTGATGTTTTTACTGTAGCGCATAAAAATACCTGCGCAATCGCGGGTAATATCACGGTTCTGGTAAATGAGCCCGGTTTTAAAGCCGGGGTTTTGTGTAAAATAGGCACGCACGGTATTAGGTGCCGTTTGAGCGTATTTAACACCGGCCATAGCTATATCGATACGGTGCAGATCGCCGGTTTTCGGGTCGAGCACCTGCCAAAGGTCAATGGGTTTGTAGCTCCAGCCTTCGCCCTGCCAGGTAAGCAGGCTATCGGCAATGCTGTATTTGGAATCCGGATGGATCTGTAGGTCGGCGAAATGGTCGCCGGTATTGGTTACCTGTAGCTCAGATACGGTGGGGCGGAAGTAATCATAACTGATACCGTTGATGCTGATATTTTGGCTATGATCTACACAGGTCTCGATCATTTTACCGCGCATCATCATTTTGGCCCCATCAGCTTTGATGCTAACAAAACTGCTGTTGTTAATGTAAAGGGCAACTGCCTTGAGGCCATAGGGCACATCATTGGTATTGGTAATGTGGAACTGCTTTTTAAAAGCGCCATCCGGAAAAAAATTATAGGTACCCGGAGCAAAATTAAGTGTGATAGGAGCTTTGCTGGTTCCTTTACCACTAAATACTAATGATTGATGAAAATCGCCGGGCAGCACATTGATCCTGTCCCCGGCAGATAGTGAGCGACTGTTGATACCTCTAAAAGTTTTCCAGGCATGCTTATTATCGGTACCGGTGTTTTGATCGTCGCCTTTAATGGGGTCGATATAATAAACCATTTTACCCGGCGACTGGCTGCGGTTTACCGGGTAATATTTTTGAGCAGCGGAATGATAAGCAATCAGTAAAAAACAGATTATCAACGGGAGGGGATTATTCTTCTTCATAAATCGAAGAAAAGTATAAAAAAATAGCGACGGAGCAAAATGCCTGTCGCTATAAAATGCTTACATTTAAAACCTATGATCGCATCACGGCGCTACATCATTTATAGCTTGCCTAAGAGCAGAACAACTCAATCTTTACCCGGCAAAAAAATAGAAAAGGTCTGGAATAATATTCAATTATTCTTAGAAACCTGTACCACTGCTAACATTGAAAATCCAACTACTATTTCCCTGCACGCTTTTTCAGCAGATGAAGACCACGGGGAATCTCCGGAGTTGGCACAAGAGGTATTAGAATATACAAAAAGTAATTTTGGTGCCGGAGCCACTTCATCTATTGGGAATCTCTATCCTCAAAATATTCCATTAAAACAAACCGTCACAGATTGGGATTTAGATACCGGAGATCTAAAAAAGGCAGTAGACTTTATGATAAAAGGTCAGCCCTGGCCTAAATATAACCTGGGGCCAGTTGAGCTGATTTTATCGTATGATTTTAAGCTTATAGATATGGCTTCAAATACTGAACTGCCCAACCAGCAATTTACTTCAAGTGTTTTAATTTGGTTATCAAGGAGAAATTGCGTAATTCCAAGCTTATGCCTCCCTTTTGAAGAACCCAATGAAAAATTTTGGAATTATATTGACAGTATTGAGCCTTTTTTACCATTTAAATTAGAACGGAAATATTTGCGTTTAGGAAAATCAAATAAAAAAGGTACTTCAAATATGTTTTCTAAACTATAACTCTTAGCTAAGCCCACTCTATTTTATATACGGATTATCAGGGATAACAACCAGCCGGTAACCATCGGCGCGGAGCTGTTGCATCGTTTGTTCATCAGGCTGCTGTTTAAAAACAATAGCCGATAATACCTGCCCGGGTATCAGCTTCAGTTTCATTAAAATATCAAGCATCAATTTTTTAGCACGGATGGCGAAAAAAATGCTATTCCCCAGATGAGCCGGTACATCATCGGCACCCTGAAAATGAAAGTTGGGGTTTATCCTTTTAAAAGCTACCAACGGCAGGTTAAGCCCAGCTGCAAATTTTTCAAATTCCCGCTCCGATACCTTGTAAACAAAATTGCCCACGGGCTCAAATGAGAAACGGTTTTTCCAAATTTTGTTAAGCGTGCGGCTTTTGGTGGTCAGTACATTGCTGAGCCAAAGCAGCAGGGGCATTTTTAATACGGGGTCCTGTGGTTCCATGATCACGATTCCCTTGCGGGCCACGCGCATCATTTCGTACAGTGCGGCATACGGCCGGGGAAAGTGATGGTACGATTCTTTACAAAGCACGTAATCAAACGCTGCATCACCAAAGGATAGCTTTTCGGCATTTTCAGCGGCGTACTCGCGTATGATGTGCTCGTCACGGGCTACCTCCAAAAAGTTAGTGTTAAGGTCGGTGGCCAGGGCGTGGCTGCCCTTTTGTAAAATGTATTGCGCGTCAAAGCCGTAAGCATCGCCAACGGTAAGCCATTGCTGAAAGGGCTCATTCAATAACGGATCAAGGCATTTGAAAAATAATTGTTGCAACCATTGGGCAATATTATTTTCCTTGGTTGATTTTACCTTTAAAAAATTAACTTTTGCCTCGCGGGTAGGGAAGTGGCGGTTATACCAGCCGGCATGGTTGTCGTAGCTTTGCTGTTGATACATGAGGTAACATGGTTTAATACTGGCCTTACGGCCCCTGCAAATTAAACGTTGGGTAAAAAACAGTCAAAAAAATAATATTCAGAATAATTTAAAAAAGTTCAAATTTAACCCAGCGTTTGCACTGCGGGCCACGTAATGCCCGTAGAATAGCTATGGATACTAATACTCTTATTACACTGAATGAACCTATTTGCTAAGCCGGTGGAGCAGCTTATTAAAGGCTGCAAAGCCAACAACCGGCAAGCGCAGGAAGGTTTATATAAACTGTTCTATGCTGAAATGCTCAGGCTTTGTTACCGCTACCTCAAATCGAACGATTTGGCTGTGGAGGCCATTAACACCGGTTTTTTAAAAGTATTTCAAAATATAAATGCCTTTGAACAAAGCAAAGGCGAATTGGGCGCATGGATACGGGCCATTATGGTGCGTACCTGTATTGACCTGATCAGGAAGGAAGCGAAATTTAATGAGGGTACTGAAAACAGCGACGATACAGACGCTGTTTTTATTAACCCTGATATATTAAACAAATTATATGCGGAAGATTTACTGAAGGCTATCCGTACGCTGCCTGCCGCTACCCAGTTGGTCTTTAACCTTTCGGTAGTAGAGGGCTATTCGCATAAAGAAATTGGGGAGCAATTGCAGATCAGCGAAAGCACGTCCAGGTGGCACTTGTCCGAAGCTAAAAGGCAATTGCGGGCAACGCTGCAACCATCATCAAAAAGTATCCATGAACCAACTGAAAATAAAAACAAAGCCTCATGAAAAATTCAGCATGGTATCATAAACTTTGGCTTAAAAAGCTTGATGAGCTTCCTGTTCAGGATGATGCTGCCGCGGCTGCATGGGCTGGTATGAAAGCGGCGCTTGATAAAACGATGCCGCCGGGAGCGCCTGCTGCCGGGCATGCGGCTGTAAAACCGCTGGGTGCAAAACTGGTATCGTTGTTTGCTTATGTATTGCCTGCTGCTGCCATGATTGGCGGCGGCGCTTATTTTTTACAGCATAAGGCACACAAGCAACATAAGCCCAAACATAAAACAGAACAGCATCAGCTAAAAAATAATAATAGTATCCCGGCCGATAGTTTATTAACAGATAGTTTACACTCAGACACCATCCAAACTCAAAAGGATACTGATCTGGTACAAGCCACAACGCAATCATTAACTCCGCAGACCTCAAACAGCTGGGTAGATTCGGTACAAAAAGCTAAACATCAGCCAGGTATCGGGCGCTGGGTGCAGGGAGTTATGGCCATGCAAAGCAATAGCCAGGCATCTGCTAATAATATAGTAAACGGTGCTGCACAAACAACAATGCCATTAAACACCATTAATAAACCCGTAATGAAAGATGCCGGGAATAATACTCCTGCACAACCGGAGCAAACTGATATTGGAGGCGTTACCCAAGCCAATGGTGCTGCATCGGCAACTCTCTATACCGGAATAAATGCAAGTTTAACCGGAGGAAGTACGGGTACGGCCAATAATGGAAAGCCTATGGTTAATGAAAAGGCAAATACCCAGATCAATGCCAATAAAACCAAAGCCCGTAATAGCGGTAAAGCTTTAAAAGCATCCAAAGCGCCTAAGTATAGGCAAGCAGGGGAGATCAATGTGCAGCCATATCATTATGGGTTAGAGGTTGGTTTAAATACGGGGAGCAGTAGTAGTAATGTATATTTCGGCGGTTTTGGCTCGGTTAACCTGAACAACAGATGGTTGGTAAACGCGGGCGTACGCTTTAGCGGAAAAAAACAACTTAGCGGAACGTATACACATCCCAGCTTTTATGCTCCCGATTCCTTGCAAGCGTTCCGGATCACCGATTCGCGCAAGGTGTTAGCCCTTGATATTCCCATCAGCCTGGAGTATAAGGCATCTAACCTCATCAGCTTTAAGGCCGGTCCGGTAATTAGTCTGGGGCTCAAGCAATCTGACGCGAGCGCTAAAATTTCGGAGCTTAACCGGCGCGATTCTTTATTTTTCCGTAAAACCATAGCCGATACCGTGGGCTTTACTACCGTTAAAAAACTCAATGTTGGTTTTAGCGGTGGGGTAAGTTTGCATATTAAGCAGTTTGATATTGACGGCCGTTATCAGTTGATGCCTTATAAGGTGAGCAGCCCGATAGGATCATACCGAAAAATATACAATACCTTTCAGTTAGGTGTCAGTTACAGGTTTTAATTTTAATTATTTTAGGGCTTGCTGCAACGTGGCGAAAATTGTAGTGTCATTTGCTGTTGAAACAATCATTATCCGATATCAACAGTTTAAAAACCTACGCCATGAAAGTAAAATTATTCAGCCTAACCTTATTGGGGATAATTGGGTTATGGGCAACTGCCGGTACAGTTGCTGCCCAAACGGTTTCAGATACAGATAACGCTGAGCTCAGTGCCCGGTTGGTTCAAGGCCTGGACTCGCTTGCCGATGTCGTGATGCCAACGCTTATTCCCGACTATCCTTTATTAAAGCATTTTGATATAGCAGGCCAAAACGCTGACCTGGAAAGTGAGGTTGAAAATGGCGGGGTTAAACTGCGAACAAAAAACTACAGCAAAACGTACCCTGCGGATGTAAATAGTCAGCTAAAAATAGAAAATACCTTTGGCAGGGTTACCATAAACACCTGGAATAAGCCTGAATTTAAGGTGGACGTACAAATGAAAATTTATGCCGATGACGCAAACGACGCGCAACAGTTTTTAGATGTAATAAATATTGCCGACTATAAAACCGGCGCATCAGTATCCTTCAAAACAATAATTGGCGATGATAGCGGCAAAGGCACCGAACTTTGGCACGGAGATGCTAAAACACGCGTTAAAAAAATCGAGATCAATTATACAGTTTACATGCCTGTAAAAAACGCGCTGGTGGTTAATAACCGTTATGGTAATACGGTGTTACCCAATCTGGATGGCAAGCTTACTATCAGCAATTTTTATGGCAGCCTGAAAGCGGGTAAGCTATCAAACCCGCTTAATGCTATTAAAGTGCATTATGGCAGTGCCGATATTGAAAATCTTTGCGGCAGCATCCTGGATGTAGCCTTTGGCAAGCTTGACCTGATGGAATGCGATAAATTGAATGTGAGTGTAAGCTACGGTTCGTCCAAAATTGGCAGAATACATACCTCAGCAAACATTAAGGCCAGATTTTGCGGCGATTTGCAAATTAATGGGCTCGACAGGCGATTGAAAAGCCTGGATGTAACCTCGGCCTATTCAAGTGTAAAATTGGCTACTACTGATAATGAGAACGCCAATTTTAATATTACTACCAACAACGGTGACTTTACCTACCGGGATACAAAGGTTAAGATGAACCATAAAGCTACTCAAAATGATCAGGGTGCTGCTAAAAATTATACAGGCAGTTTAGGCAAGGCTAATCCGCAGAAATTAATTACCATTAACGCCCATTTTGGCGCTGTAATGTTTACAGGCGTTAAATTAAAGGATGCTGATTTAAAAAATAGCGATGAGGAAAACCTCCATCGCTATCATCATATCAATAATTTGAGCAACGATTAATTAGAGCGTATTCCGCTCCATGTTTTGACCTTACTCAGTATGACGGCTACCGGGCACACTTACGAAGTTTTAAAAACTTCGTAAGTGTTACCAGCACTAAGTATTACCAGCATTAACTGTCTATAATTTCTATCAGGTTAAAATAAAAGGAATCAGCCAAAACTGATTGCAGACTAATTATTGTGATTTGAATCAATTGAGCTATTATTACAATAATATGCGTTTACTATCAATCCTTATTATTGCATCTCTTTTGGTTTCATGTAGCAGCAGTCCATCAAATTCACATGATCAGGCCCTTAAGCCAGCAAAAAAGATTGATTCGGTTAAAGTCGATACCATCCGTATAAATAAGACATTAGCATTGAAGGAGCACCAGGTTGAGGTACTAAGAGATGGCTTGTACCATGATAGTGAGGTAGATCCACTCTTGTCTCACAGGTCATGGAAAGGATTATTTATAAAAGACCACCAAAGCTATATAGCAGACGTTAAGGTAAAATTACCCGTAGTTTTGATAGTATGGTAGATCAATCCGGTGAAAAAACAGGGATGCTTGTAAAAGTTAATAGCCCGGATACCAGCATCCTGTTAATATCAGGTATGCCTTTAAAAAACAGGCCGGTAAAGCAACTGCAATCGTTTCCAGCAATAATTCTTCCGGGTGAAAAAAAGGATTTTAAGTATAATGATAGCGCATACCGCATTTATGCTACCGGTCAAACAAAAGTTATTGATTCTGCAAGTAAAAACTACGAGGTTACTGCCTATAAACTTTTTATTGAAACAACACTTAACCACCATCACTATATTCAGTTGTTAGTTGATATTCCAAGCTTTGAAGGTCCTTTGCACACAGCGATAAAGTTTGTTGGAGATATCGATAATGATGGGATTCCTGACTTCATTATTGATACATCAAATTATTATGGTAGTGATAACTCCACGTTGTTCCTTTCCCAGCCATCCAAAGGGAATGTATCATATACTATAGTTGGTGAAACCACGGGTACTGCATAGTTGAGGTAGAATCACAAAGACAGTTTTATCGAATCAGGCTGTTTATCGACTCACCCTGGCATTGCTACGCTCGCCATCCCTCTCTTCGGCTACGCCGGAAAGGGTAATAGCCCATGAATTGACAGTTTCATCAAATCAGGCTGTTTATCGACTCTCCCCGACATCGCTACGCTTGTCGACCCTCTCTTCAGCTTCGCTGGAAAGAGGGTAAGAAATTTTTTCTTTCCTCTTTATCCTTTTTTCCTTGCCCTCTTTCCGCCGCAGGCGAAGAGAGGGCGGTCCAGCGAAGCGTAGACCGGGTGAGTAAATGATACGCCATGTAATTATTTCAGAACGATGCTGTTAGATAGGTTGTTACTTTTGAAAGAGTAGAAGTAGACAGTTGTGTGTAAACAGATAAAAAAAATAGCGATGAGGAGAACCTCCATCGCTATCATCATATCAATAATTTGAGCAACGATTAATTGCCGTTATAGGTGTTGTTCTTCAAATCAACATCAGGCAGTTCATGATCCGGATCGATCACGATGCTTTTAATGGCTGAAGTACTTGGGTATTTAAAAGTCCAAACACCGCCGCGCTGCCATACGTTTACCGGCAGGTGCAGGGTTTCGGTAGTGCCGTTGGCCTGGGTGATTTTCAAGTCGACAGGCATGGCCATCTTTTCGTTATTGCTGATGGTGATCATGGCGCCTTTGGCAGCGTTATCATCAACGTATTTTACGTTGGTAATAGCCTGGTCAAGTTTCCAGGTGGTAAAAAACCAGGGTTTCCAGAACCAGTTCAGGTCTTCGCCGGCAGCGTCATTCATCGCTCTGAAAAAGTCGTAAGGCAGTGGGTGTTTAAAGGCCCAGTGTTTTACATACTCATGAAAGGCGTAATCAAACCTATCGGGTCCCAACACTACATTGCGCAGCATATTCAGGCCTAAAGCTGTTTTTTCATAATATTGACCATAATCATTAAGGCCGATAGCCTCTGGGGCAGTCATCAATGGGTCTTTGCTTCTTCTGAAACCTGCTAATATGGTTTGGGCGTGTTTGGTTCTGTCATTGTATTCGCCGTGGTTAAATTGCTCACTGGCGTACTCATTAATAAAGGTGTTAAAACCTTCATCCTGCCACATGTATTTGCGCTCGTTTGATCCTACGATCATCGGGAACCAGTTGTGACCGATCTCGTGGGTAACATCGCCCCAAAGCTGTCCTTTTTTCAGGTTGCTCAAACAAAATATAGCACCCGGATACTCCATGCCCAGCGCTACGCCCGATACGTTAACGGCGGAGTTCCACGGATATTCAAAATAAGCTTTAGAGTAAATTTCCATGCTGTTTTTCAGGTATTCGGTTGAGCGGCCCCAGGCATCATTGCCAGCGCTTTCAACCGGATAGGCCGACATGGCCACGCCTTTACGACCTGATGGAAAGTTTACCTGCGCGGCATCCCAGATAAACGCGTTTGACGCACCCCAGGCAATATCACGGCTGTTTTCCATTTTATAGTGCCAGGTTAAGGTACCCTTGAACGGGCGGGTGGCGGCTTTGCCAACCTCATCGGCAGTAATGATCATCTGGGTTTTATCGCTGGCTTTGGCTTTGTTAAGTCTGTTTAATTGCTCAGGGGTAAGTACCTCCTGCGGGTTTTCCAGATCGCCTGAACCTACCACGATCATGTTGGCAGGGGCGGTGATGTAGTAATCAAAATCACCGTACTCGCAGTAAAACTCGCCGAGGCCCATGTAAGGCAGGGTGTTCCAGCCCTCTACATCGTCATAAACGCACATGCGCGGGTACCACTCGGCAATTTCGTAAACGTAGCCTTGTTTAAATTTCTTACGGCCCATGCGGTCGGCACCGTAAAACGGAATGGCAAAGTCATAGTTGATTTTTACCTGTATCTTTTCGCCTTTGCCATCAAGCGGCGTGTTTAAACGCAGTTGCATGCGGGCGTCGGTAATAACCGGGGTTACGGTATAAGTAGCACCTTTATAAGTAACGGTTACGGTACCAATATGGTAACCGCCGCGACTAAAACCACGCACATCAAAGCGGTCGCCCGATACCGGGGTAGTAGCTGCTCCGCGCGAGTCAGGTTTAAACAAATTCTGATCAAGCTGTAACCACAGGTAATCCAGTTTATCAGGACTGTTATTGGTATAGTTAATGGTAACCTCGCCGGTGATGGTAGTATCGCGGCCCTCGTTCAGTGAGGCTTTGATCTGGTAATCGGCACGGTTTTGCCAGTAAGTAGGAGATGGTTGTCCGCTGGCAGAGCGTGTGCCTCCGCCGGTAACCGGCCAGGTAATGGGGCCAAAAATATCCTGGTGATTATACTTGATGGTATCTGCTGTTTGCGCCGATGCCGGGTTTGCTATAGGAAACAAGGCAAAAGCGCTCAAAATGTTGATCAGTTTTACGTAACGCATTGAGTTTTTAGTAATAAGGGCGCAAATAAACCAAATAATTTGTGAGTTTGATAATTTGTTTGCTTAACCGATTGCGTATAAGCGAATTTATAGGGGTTGGTAATGGGAATGTTACTTGCGGTAGATAATGAATGTGTTTTTGATTTTGTGATGCCAGTGTTTGTTGCCGGAATAAAAACACAAATCATTCTTTAGAATTAATTATCTGAAATATCTTAGTGCATAATAAAACAATTATATATAGTTCGTTATGGGAACATGGAGTGCAGCAATATTAGGAAATGATACTTCTTGCGAAGTTTACGAACGGTTTATTGAGTTATATAATTTCGGAACGAATCCACATGCTATTGCTGAAATTGTATTAACAGAACAGCGGGAGAATATTGCTTTAGATAAAACTAATGTTTGGTTAGGTCTTGCTTTGGCTTGTTGGGAATGTAAGGTGTTGAGGACTGAGATTTATTCGGAGATCAAACATATTGTTGAAAGCGGCGAAGATTTAGAATTCTGTAAGGAATTAGACTCAGACGAGAAGTTTTTAAAAGCAAGAGAAAAGGTACTGAACGATTTTGTAACTAAAATAGCTGTTGAAAGACCTAAAGCCCGCGTCATAAGGAAAGCGCCCAAACAAATTCAATCTATTTATTTACGAGGTATGTGCTTAGCTTATAAAAACACGGATAATAAATATATTGGTGTTTTTATGCAGGAATCGGAACATTTTAAAAATAAAGGTCAAATCAATATTTGTTTTCTGGGTTTTGAATTGAACGAGATGCCTGACATAAATAAGTTTAAAGAAGGTAAGCTATATGGATTAAAGGAACTGGGCGAGGAATGGGGAGAGAGGGGGTATTGTGGTAATGTTATTAATATTAGCTATGAAAAGGACACGAGAGATGATTTTTTTAAGATAATCCCTCAAGTGTTTACCGTTGTTGGGTTAATTGAGTTTCCGTATAACTATAAATGGATAAATAACATCAGAGGAGGCTTTTTTCGTTCAGAAAATTCAGAAAGGTTTATTAGCTTACTGGAACAGTTAAGGGCAGAAACAAAAAGTAAACATTCTTTATCCGATATTAATCTGGCAGATTTTTTAAAAAAGTTGAATTGATTTTTCTAAAGAGATATTACTTTGGAGACACTATCAATAAGTTTATTTATAGCTTTTCAGGAGATAAGTCCGGTAAAAACTTTTTAAACTTAAAACCTATATACATTATAGGTGTAATTATATCTGCACCTTTGCAGTCAAATATTACATACTATGAATCGTCTGGCCAATTCATCATCGCCTTATTTATTACAACATGCTAATAACCCGGTTAACTGGTACCCCTGGGGCAAAGAAGCCCTGGACAAGGCCAAGGCCGAAAATAAATTGATCCTGGTGAGCATTGGCTACTCGGCCTGCCACTGGTGCCATGTAATGGAGCATGAAAGTTTTGAGGATGAGGCTGTAGCGGCCGTAATGAACGAATATTTTATTTGTATTAAGGTTGATAGGGAAGAACGGCCCGATGTTGACCAGATATACATGAGCGCCGTAACCCTCATGAGCGGTCGCGGTGGCTGGCCGCTAAATTGCATCTGCCTACCCGATCAGCGGCCTATTTACGGTGGTACCTACTTTCGCAAAAATGATTGGACATCGCTGCTGTTTAACCTGGCCGATTTTTATAAACAAAAGCCCGAAGAGGCGGAGGAATACGCTGTGCGCCTTACCGAAGGTATCCGCCAATATGAATCGGTGGAGTTTATAGCCGAGCAGCCTGAATATACCAAAGCCGATCTGGAACTTATTGCCGATAACTGGAGCCGCTATTTTGATAAAAACGAAGGCGGTACCGGCAGCGCGCCCAAGTTTCCGCAGCCGGGCAACTGGCAACTACTCATGCGTTACGCTCATTTGATGCAGGATGATGTCGTGGCCGCTCAGGTAAAACTTACCCTGCATAAAATGGCCTTTGGCGGTATATATGACCACATAGGCGGCGGTTTTGCCCGCTATTCGGTTGATGGCCGCTGGCATGTGCCCCACTTTGAAAAAATGCTGTATGATAATGCCCAGCTCATCAGTCTGTACGCCGAGGCCTATACCTGGCAGCCCGACGCATTATATGAGCGAATTGTTGATGAAGTTATTGATTTCTGCACCGTAGAACTGGCATCACCGCAACTGGGTTTTTACTCGGCGCTTGATGCGGATAGTGAAGGGGTGGAAGGCAAATTTTACATATTTACTAAAAGAGAGATTGAAGAGATATTGGGTACTGAGGATGCTGAACTCTTCTGTATATATTATCACATCACCGAAGATGGTAACTGGGAAGAGGAGCATTCCAATGTATTGTTCCGCCGGGAAAGTGATGAGCAGCTGGCTCAAAAACTGGGTCTTGGTGTTGATGATCTCTTAAGCCGGGTTAATACTTCACGCGAAAAAGTATTTGAAGCACGAAGCAAGCGGGTAAGGCCAGGGCTGGATAATAAGATCCTGGCTTCTTGGAATGGTTTAATGCTGAAAGGCCTGTGCGACGCTTACCGGGCATTTAATAAGCCGGGCTACCTGGAACTGGCGCTTGAAAATGCCTCGTTCATTGTGATGAATATGTTAGGTCAAAATGGCAGGTTGTCAAGGGTTTATAATGGCGATAAGTCAGCAGCGGATGTGCCGGTTGCTTTTCTGGACGATTATGCCAACATCATAGATGCGCTGATAGCCCTGTACGAGGTTACCTTTGACGAGGAATGGTTGCACAAAGCTAAAAGCCTTACTGATACGGCTATAGAACATTATTACAATGAAGAGAACGGTATATTTTACTATACAGCCGATGATGACGAACAGCTGATAGCCCGCAAAAACGAAATTATGGATGGGGTAATACCTTCCAGTAATTCGGTGATGGCGCGTAACCTTAAAAAGTTAGGCTTGCTTTTTGATAATGAAAGCTATGCAGGGGTTTCGGCGCAGTTGTTACGTAATATAATGCCGCAACTGGCTAAATATGCTACAGCGTACTCCAACTGGACTATGTTGTTGCTGGAAGAAGTATTTGGCACCTATGAAATTGCCATTACCGGCGATGAAGCCGAAACCGTGCGAAAGGAAATGGAAAATAATTACATACCCAATAAAATAATATTGGGTGGTAAAAAAGGAAGTTTACCTTTGTTGCAGGATAAGTTTGGTAAATCAACACAAATTTTTGTTTGTAAAGATAAAACCTGCGGACTACCTGCCAATAATGCGGCCGATGCCCTGAAACAAGTGGCAGCAGCCTGATTGCTTATTTTAAAATCACTTTACAATGAAAATTGAACCACAGCACGTAGTGTCATTAACTTACGATTTGTACGTTGACCAAAACGGTACCGAAACTTTAACAGAAAGTGCCACTCAAGAACAACCGCTAACCTTTTTATTTGGAGCCGGCCAAATGCTGCCCAAATTTGAAGAAAACCTGAGCTCGCTATCTACCGGCGATACTTACGAGTTCCGTCTTTCGGCACAGGATGCCTATGGTGAGTATGATGAAGAGGCTGTAGCTAACCTGCCTAAAGATATGTTCCAGGGTCAGGAAATTCCTGAAATTGGCAGCATTTTACCTTTACAGGATAACAATGGCAACCGTTTCCAGGCACAGGTAGTATCTGTTGCTGAAGACGCGGTAATTGTTGACCTTAACCACCCGATGGCCGGTCAGGAACTACACTTTAAAGGCAGCATTTTAAATGTACGCCCTGCAACTCCCGAAGAGTTATCACACGGCCACGCGCATGGCCCTGATGGTCACCACGATCACTAATTTTAGTATTAAGCTATTATATGAAAGCCCGCTATGTACATAGCGGGCTTTGTTTTTTAATATTGTGTTAAGCGTATTTGTAATTGAAATATCTTGTTTATATTGGGCTAACCAATACTCTAAATTTTATCACATTCATGAAGCTCCTTATCAAACTCTTTTTAGCGGCATTGCTGCTGTTCCCATTTTTGTCATTCGCTCAAAGTAATTTTAAACCGGGTTACATAGTTGGTTTAAAAGGTGATACCATTCGTGGTTTAATTGATTTGAAAGATGGTTTGTACCCGCAGAACATTACTTTTAAAAGGCTTGCCGGTGCGCCATCTCAATTATTTACACCCAATGATATTAAATATGCCGGGGTTGATAACACGGTAACATTTATGGCTTATACAGGCCCTATCAGTACCGACAGAACAGAGATATCAAAATTAGAGATTGACCGCAATACGGGTTCAAAAAACGCGTCGGTATTTTTAAGACTTGAACAGGATGGCCCCAATGTAAACTTGTTCTCTTTTGTAGATAATCTCAAAACAAGATATTTTGTTAATAACAAACAAGATGGGCAGCCAGTTGAATTATCTTATAGGGTGTATTTTTCGTCAACACAAAATAACCTGGTCAAGACTGAAGAAGGCTATAGGGCACAACTATTGGAACTGGTAAACAAATACGCAGCAGATAATACTAATTTACTTGACCGCATTGAGCGGGCCAAATATAATTCAGATGATCTTGGTTCCATCATCAGAGAAATTAATCATACCAAGGCCGGTAAAAGTACTTCGGGTAAATCCAGTCTCGGCTTTTTTGTTGGAGTAGCTTTAAATTCGGCTTCATTCAAGCCCGTGGGTACCTTTTTTCCGTTTTATAATCCAAAATCGCATACTTCTATATTCCCCAAAATATCATTCGGACTTAATATTTATCCAAATCCGGCTGTTGGGAAGCTCATGTTTAAGTTAGAGGCTTCTTTTACCAGGAACAGCTACAAAACCGATATTGATTCTTATACAGATGGTCGTCCGTTGTCAAAATCAACCTACGCGTTTGACCAGAATAATATTGTGTTTTCTCCGCAGATACAATATCACCTGTATAATGGCGATGATTTTAAATTTTATATTAATGGCGGCGGTGCTTTGAATTTTTCAAGCTATAAAGGTAATAGCTTCCGTAATAACTATTTAGAACAGGTTACGGAAAATGCCCTGGAAACATCCGCCACCTGGATATCTGTCCCGGTTAAAGCAGGGGTAGTATTGGGTAAAAAACTTGATGCCGGTATAACTTATATTTTCCCTGTAAAACCAGTAGAAGCTATAAAAATAAGCAGCGTACAAGTTGGACTCAGTTACTTGTTCAGATAGTTTTTGATGAAATTTGCCTGCTAAAAAAAATCTATCCCGCCATCGTTATCAATTACGCATTTGATCATAATGCGGCAACCAATAGGCTGGTTGTTAACGGTGGCGGGTATAAAAGTTTTGTCTTCCTCGTTAAGAGCATTCAAGTTCATGTTAAATACCTTTTCATAGGTGGGGCCACTGTATATATGAACCTTATAATCGGCCAGGCGACCGTAAGGGCTCACCAGCAGTTCAACTACGGCTACTGATACCATACGGTTAATATCTGTAAGGTAGGGGGGCAGCTTAAATAATTGCAAATAGGGTATGTATCCAAAGTACCTGCCGCCTGGCTTAACCGGCTTGGTGGTGCGGTCGGTATCGGTTAAAACTTTATCAACGTAATACCGTAAATTGGAGGTGGTATCTTCTACGGCTTCGTACAATAATTGCTTTTTGGTATAGTCGTAATTTTGGATCAGGCGACCCTGCTGATCATAAAAATGCCATACGCCTGCCTTTTTATCTTGCTCAAAGTTACCGCTTGCTACGGCCCGGTCTTGCTCGGATACGGCCTGGTACAAACCCTGGCGAATGCTTTTATCGCTCTTGAGTACCGATATTTTTTCGGTTACATTGCTGGTAAGTTTATGTTTAACTACCGTGGTTTGCTGTCCGAAGGTAATATTCAGATAAAAAGTAGCTATTAAGAATAAAATGAGGCTTTTCAATACAGATCAATTTGGGTAAATATAAAACAGGTTTTACTGAATATCAAATCAAGCTTTTTAGCGACTTAGCCTTTGCCGCGTAACAAATAAAGCTAATGTGTCGACTCACCCCGACATCGCTACGCTTGTCGACCCTCTCTTCGCCTTCGGCGGAAAGAGGATAGGAAAATAGATTAAGGATAAAAGAAAAAGGAGCAAAGAAAATATTTTTTCCCCGCCCTCTTTCCAGCGAAGCTGAAGAGAGGGTCGACAAGCGTAGCGATGTCGGGGTGAGTCGATAAACAGCCTGATTTGATAAAACTGCCTTTTCATAAGCTATTACGCTTTGCGAAAAGGTGGTCAAGCGAAGCGCAGACCGGTGAATCTATGAGCTTATTACCCTCTGCCGCCGCGCCGACCACCTCCGCCGCCTCGTCTTCCGCCGCCTCCGCCACCACCCGGGCGGCTGCCTTTAAATTTTTGCAGGCGCAGGCTAAAGCTGAGCATAAAATACCTGCCCAGCCTGTTGGTACGGGTATCAATGATCTGGTTGCCCGATACGGTACGGGTTACGCCTTTATTCTCGTCAAAAAGGTCAAAGGCCTGAAATCGTAGCGAGGCGATATGCTTGGCTAAAAACTGGTATTCCAGGTAAGTGCTCAACAGGGTAGGGTTTGCCTTTACTGTACTGCTAAAACCGTGGTTAATGGTTTGGGTTAAGTTATAACCCAATACCCAGCTGTAAAAAAAGTAGTTGCGCCCATCTAAACCCAGTGTCCAGGTGCTGGCATCGGTATTAGGTGATGATTTAAGGCTATATCGGGTAGAGTTGATGCTGTAATTACCGCTTATTTCGGTATCCATGATACTATCAATATCTGTACGTAATTTTAATCCCTGGCTTAGTACCCAGTTTTTGCCGGTATTGCGCTGGTCCTCAATGTACGATACGTTGTTGCTGTAACCCGCGCTGCCGCTTGCCGTTACCGTGAACTTACGATTGGCAAAAGGTTTTGAAAAAGCATAGTTACCACTTACACTATAAAGACCATTGGTGTTCAGGTAGTGGGTTTGCTGATTGGTACTGGCACTGTCAGCGGGTAAACCCGGCATATTGATCGGGCTTACATTAGCAACTATAGCGTTCTGCGTTTCGGAGAACGACAGGTTGGTAAATAAGGAGTTGCCTGTGGCGATGTCAAACTGATTATACCGCAGGTTAATGTTATTGGTGAACGATGGCTTCAGATCGGGATTGCCATAAACTATGTTTTGCGGGTTGGAATAATCAGGCTGTAACTGTAGCTGTGTAAATGATGGCTGGCTGTTGGAGCCGCTGTAATTAATGGTAAAGGAATGATTGCGCGAAAAATTATAGATAAACCTTGCTGTAGGGATATAATTAAAAGTGTTGGTGTTAAAACGCTGAGCATGTGCCTCGCCGTTAAGGGTAGATGGTTGTACGGCCATACCTATGGTGTAGTTGTATTTAGCGCCTATGCCCCTCAGATTTAGCCCAAAACGGTTGGTGATAAACTGACTTTTATAAATCGTGCTTAACGAATCTACATAGGTTTGTTTGTCGGTAGCAGGATCAACACGGTAATTGTTTCGGTTATTATCGGTATTGGTGTAGCTGTAATTATAGTTGCCTTCCAGGTAGGTTGATTTGCCAATGGGCTCCATGTATGATAAATGCACGCTTACTTTTTGCGAATTGTTATTGGAGTTTATTTGCTGAAAAAGCTGCGTGGTAATGGTGTCTTTCTGGGTGGTATACTGATCATTTAAGCCCTGGTCACTTTTAGATAAGCCAAACACAGCGCTTGCACTAAAGTTGCGCCCCTTTTTATGAAACTTATGGTTATACAGCACATTCAGGTTGCCGCTTTGCGAGGTAGCGTCGGTAAGGGCAAGCTCATTACCCGTAACCACGGTGCCTTTACGGCTATTGCTGAAAATATCGGTACTTACATCATTTGATATACCGTACGAGAAACTGGGATTTATTTTAAGGTAGTTGGAGGTATCTATCTTGTACTCCATATTAAAATCAAAGCGGTGATTGATGCCGTGATTTTTATCGTCGCTATTATCATTGTTGATCAATGTGCCCGACTGAAATTGGTTTTGCTGCTCGGTGATGGTGCTTTGGTCCTTATCCTTATCGGCAAAGCTGTAGCTGCCGTACACGGTCATCTTTTTGCTCCAGTCGTCGCGGTAATTGGTACCTATGGAGCGGTTGGTGGTAATACCATTTGCCGTACTGATCTGCGAACCACCCGATCCGCCGCCACCTCCACGACCGGCCCTGCCTCCGCCACCTCCGCTTCCTCCCAAATTAAAAGAGTTGGTATTGGTGTTGTTGAGCGTACCGATAAGGGCTATCTGCCGGGCATCTAAAAACGTATTGGCCGACAGGCGTGCCTGGTACCTGTCATCATTACCCACACCTACACTGCCCTGGCCAAAGTTGCCCCGGCTTTTACCTTTCTGAATGGTGATGTTCAGTATTTTGTCCGGGTCGCCGGTTTTAATACCGGTCAGGTTGGCCTGGTCGCCATAGTCGTCAATTACCTGAATGTTCTCCACAATATCGGCAGGTAGGTTTTGAGTAGCGGTTTGCACATCGCCCGTAAAATAATCCTTACCATTAACGCGTACCTTGGTTACCTGCTTACCGTGGGCAGTAACATTACCGTTATTATCAACGCTTACGCCGGGCAGTTTTTTAAGCAGATCCTCCACCGGCGATCCTTCACGCACTTTATAGGAGCTTGCCTTATATTCAACCGTATCTTCTTTAATGGTGATAGGGTTGGCCTCGGCCACAATTTTAACGGTTTTCAAAAAGTTGGTTTGCACCTTTACCTTGATCGGATCAAGCTTTACAGGCCCTGTACCATTATCCATTACATAACGGCGAACCAATGTTTGGTAACCAATACCGCTTACTGTTATTTTAAAGTTTTTTGATTGCACGGCCGGAAAGCTGAACACACCCGTAGTGCTTGTTGCCACAGCTATGCTATCCTTATCAGAAGTAAGCTTTACGCTAATACCCGGCACAGTGCCGGTAGTATCTGAAACTGAACCTACAACCTGACGACCTTGTTGAGCCATAGCATGGCCGATGAAAAAGAAACATATAAAAAATGCAGGGAGTAGACTTTTGGTCATAGTTCAGGTTGTTTTAGGCTATTGACCGCAAAGGTTTAATTAAGTTTAATGGATTAAGTGTGTGTAATACAATTGTTGCAAAAAATGCTTTCAGTTGCTTAAACTTGTAGCAAATACATTGAGCACAGCATGACAACAGCCTTAACTGATGAGTCCGATTACAAAACCGTAGGTTTTTCGCAAACTACCATTACCGAATTAATGATCCCTTCGTACTCCAATTTTGGCGGTAAGATACACGGGGGCATCTTATTATCATTAATGGATAAGGTAGCCTACGTATGCGCTGCCAAGCACGCCGGTAATTATTGCGTAACGGCCTCTATTGATACGGTTGATTTTCTGCACCCGGTTGAGGTAGGCGAGTTAGTATCGCTCATGGCTTCGGTTAATTATGTGGGTAAAACATCATTGGTGGTAGGCATCAGGGTAATATCAGAAAATATCAAAAACAACTCGGTGCTGCATACCAATACCAGCTATTTTACAATGGTTGCTAAAAACGAGGAGAACAAGCCCGTAAAAGTTCCCGGCCTTATCCTCGAGAATCGTGAACAGGTGAGGCGCTTTATTGAAGCCCGCCGCCGTAAGGAAATTAAACAAAGCTACATGCAGGAAGTAGAGCGCATACAAATGCCCGACAACTACGAACACTGCATTGAACTGCTTCTGGGCGAACGTTGCCTGGTAGCGGGGGAGTAGGTTGGTGAGTGGTGAGTGGTGAGTGCCATTATGTTAAATGGGAATTGTCATTGCGAGCGAAGCGAGGCAATCGCGAACATTGCAAGTCTCACTGTACAGTTTGCGATTGCTTCGCTCGTAATGACAAAAGTTAAAGTCTCCAATTGTCACCCTGAGGAACAAAGCATCTATTCCCCAAAATCCTTGTTCAGATAAAAATCAACGAAATCAGCGTAATCAAATCCAATCAACGGTCAACCTGACAATTTTCTGACAATATTATTCCTCCCTTGAAATATAAGTTCAGTATTGGAGTTATATAAGCAAGAGTCCTGAACAAGAACATAAACAGTTGCGCATAACTGTTCATAGTTGAAAAGCCTTATCATCTCATCGCCTATCATCTCAAAACTCATAGCTCAATTAAATATATCCCACTTACAACTCAAAGGACTATTCCGAAAAGGGTTTAAGTTTTAGTAGGGATTAGGAGTTAACTTATTTATATTTAAAAAATGACAATAAGGTGATATTTTTCATCTACATTGTGAACCAAAACAAAACCCTCTAATTAAACTAATCTCCCAAAACTTAATGGCTTTTTTAAACTCGGTGCTGGAACCGCCTTCATACGGCTGGACGGATGAAGATGGTAACCTGGCAAAACCTTCTAATGGTAAAATTGTAAAAGAATTTTTTTCAAGACTCAACGTATTTCAAAACAAAAAAAACTGGCTATCGTTTCTGAGCTGGTTCCTGGTATTATCATTAGCTCCCTTTTTAGCTTTATTTTTATTTAAGTACTTCAGCTTAACAGGTTTGATAGTAGCATTTGTTTACAGCATGATTATCATGGGTACGCATGGCACTATCTGGCACCACAGGTATTGCACGCATGGAGCCTATACTTTCAGTAATAAGTTTTGGCGTTTTTTTACCCAGAACCTCACGCTTAAAATTATCCCGGAAGAGATTTACGCCATCTCGCACCATGTGCATCATGCTTTATCTGATCAGCCCGGCGATCCCTACAATGCGCAGGGCGGTTTTATGTATTGCTTCCTGGCCGATGTAAATCACCAGCCCGTTGCCCGCAACTTAAGTGAGGCTGATTATAAGCGCTGTATCAATTTAATGCGTCATACCGGCATCATTCCCAACACTTACGCCCAATATCAAAAATGGGGAACCATTGCCAACCCGTACCGCACCATTGCCGGTATCCTGTTGAACTGGGTTTTTTGGTTTGCCGCATTTTACCTGATGGGTGGTTTGCCGCTAGCCTGCGCTGTTTTTGGTTCGGCCGGTGTTTGGGCTGTAGGGGTGCGTACTTTCAACTATGAAGGTCATGGCAAGGGACAGGATAAACGCCGTGAGGGAATTGATCATAACCGTGAAGATATGTCTATCAATCAGCTATGGCCCGGTTATGTTGCCGGCGAATGGCATAATAACCATCACCTGTACCCTAAAAGTGCCCGTTCAGGTTTTAAACCTTACCAGTTTGATCTGGCATGGTGTTATATTAAATTTTTAAGTATGATAGGTGCCGTAAGCTCATATCGCGATTCCAAAAAACAATTCCTGTTAGAGTATTGCACCGTAAAGGTTGCGGAACCTATTGCCGAATATCCTAAGCCGCAATTGGTGGCCGAATAATATTAATATATCTATTAAAAAGGGGAATGATACTTAGCTGTCATTCCCCTTTTGTCTGAACCACGATTTATAGGATTTAAGAGGATTATCACGATTTTTCTTAAATAAGTAATAAAAGAAAATCCCTGAATCTGATAAATCTGTTTAATCATGGTTCAGACAAATGGAGCTTTCAGCTTACCTTAGCTAAAGGTTTGCGATGATAATTCTGCTAATTCTTTAATTCTGATTCAGACAAAAATTAGCTACATGTAACATATATGATAGATAAAATAGTACTATTTTATTTTCCAACGGAATTTATAACTTAGTAAAACCAATTATATAGTGTAACATAAACACCTAACCTATGCGTACCAAATTATTCTACCTGATTTTTTGTTTGCCATGCTTTGTGCTTTTTTGTCAGCCATTAAACGCTCAAACCAGTGGTGTGGGCATATTTGATAACCAAACCGATGTAGGTGTTGTAAAACATAAAGGGAGTGCCCATTATGATGCTAAATTGCAGCAGTACCATTTGGAAGGCTCGGGCAACAACATATGGGCCAATGCCGATGCGTTTCATTTTGTGTGGAAGCGCATGAAAGGCGATTTTATTTTGCGTACTAACGCCTCCTTTATAGGCAAAGGGGTAGAGGCGCATCGTAAAGTAGGCTTGATGATCCGCACCTCGCTTGATTCTAATTCCAAACATATTAACGCGGTTGTGCATGGGGATGGCTTAACCTCGTTACAATACCGCAAAACTGTTGGCGGCATCACCGAAGAAAAAAAATCGACCGTAACTGGTGCCGATGTTATTCAGCTGGAAAGAAAAGGTAATACCTATACCATGTCTGTAGCGCGCAAAGGCGATATGTTTACCAATGAAGAGGTAAGCGATGTAGATCTGGGCGATGATGTTTATGTAGGAATATTCATTTGCTCGCACAATGCCAATGTATCCGAGAAAGCTACTTTTAGTAATACGCGCATCGTAGTACCCGCACCGGCCTCGTTGGTAGCTTATAAGCAATACCTGGGCAGCAGTATTGAGCTGCTGGATATGGCAACGCAAAACAGCACGGTAATTTACCAGTCGCCTAAATCATTGCAGGCACCAAACTGGATGCACGATGGTTCATCGTTGATCTATAACAGCGAAGGTTCACTATACAAATTCAACCTGAAAACCGGCGAGCCAACCGTATTAAACACAGGCCAGGCAAAAAATAATAATAACGACCACGTGCTATCATTTAATGGTAAAATGCTGGCCATCAGCAGCGGCGATGGCGGCCCATCCATCGGTTATACTGTACCTGTTACCGGCGGCGAGGCCAAAAGGGTATCGGCTGTTGGGGTGGGAGCCAGCTATATGCATGGCTGGTCGCCCGATGGCAAGTATATTGTATTTTGCGGTCAGCGGGGTAAGGAATTTGATGTTTACCGTATCCCATCAGGCGGCGGCCCGGAAGAGCGGCTAACCAATACACCAGGCCTTGATGACGGCCCGGAATATACGCCCGATGGTAAATACATCTACTTTAACTCGGTACGCAGCGGCCTGATGCAGGTTTGGCGTATGAAAGCCGACGGCAGCGAGCAAACCCAGATCACTAATGACGATCATAACAACTGGTTCCCGCACGTATCGCCCGATGGTAAATGGATCTGCTATATCACCTTCCTGAAAAACGAAGTTGAACCTGGCGACCATCCTTTTTACAAGCACGTATTTATCAGGGTAATGCCGGTGGGCGGCGGCCCGTCAAAAGTGGTGGCTTATTTATATGGCGGGCAGGGTACAATCAATACGCCGTCATGGTCGCCGGATAGTAAGCACATCGCGTTTGTGAGCAATTCTAATTTATTGTTCCCGGTATTCCCGATGAGCAAATAAGTGAATAGACAGAATACTATGGAAATTGCTTTAAAATTTGTAGATTTTTCGGCTAAAGCCCTCATGTTTTTTAATAAAATACCGTCCACTAAAGTGGAACGGCAATGAACTGTTGCAGTATTTGAATAAAGGTGTTTTTGTTCATTGCCGTTTGGCTTTAGCCAACGGAACATTTATAACAATGATGATGGCTTTAGCCCCAGATTTTTTACTGTTGTGTATTTTAAAAGAGAAGTCGGTTATTTGCTTTTGTTAGCAATTTTCTTGTATCTTGATTTTTAATTCCTTTAATAACTAATTAACCTTAAAATTATACATCATGCAAACCTCCCGCAGATCATTTCTGAAAACAGGCGCCCTGGCCTTAGCCGGTGCAGCTTTATTGCCCGATAACTTATTAGCAGCCGACCAAAAACGCCTTCAGCGTGTTGGCGTGCAGCTTTACAGCGTGCGCGATACCATGAAAACAGATCCGATGGGAACGCTTAAAAAACTGGCCGATGCAGGTTATCGCCACGTGGAGCACGCCAATTACGTTGATCGTAAATTTTATGGCTATACCGCCAAGGAATTTAAAAAAGTACTGGCCGATCTTGACCTGAAAATGCCCAGTGGCCATACCGTAATGACTGCCCAGGACTGGGATACTTCTAAAAATGATTTCACCGATAAATGGAAATATACCATTGAAGATGCCGCCACCGTAGGCCAGCGCTATGTGATAAGCCCCTGGCTGGATGAAAGCCTGCGTAAGGATACCGATGCCTTAAAACGCTTTATGGAGCAGTTTAACAAATGTGGCGAGCTTTGTAAAAAATCGGCCATGAAATTTGGTTACCACAACCACAACTTTGAGATCAGCACCAAGGTTGGCGACATTACCCTGTACGATTTTATTATCCAGAATACCGACCCTGCCCTGGTGGCTCAGCAAATGGATATGGGTAACATGTTCAGCACAGGCGGCGTGGCACTTGATTTTATTAACAAATACCCGGGCCGTTTTGAATCGCTACACGTAAAGGATGAGATTAAGGTAGCTAAGAGAGCCGACGGTGATGATACCGAAAGCACCATACTGGGTGCAGGCTTATTGCCGGTTAAGGAGGTTTTAAAAGCGGCCAGCAAAAAAGGCGGCACTACATTATTTATCATTGAGCAGGAAGCATACCAGGGAAAAGACCCGGTTGAGTGTGTAAAAATTGATTTACAAATCATGAAAAAATGGGGTTATTAATATTATTCAGGTACATTCACTGGTAATAATTTTCGGGCTTGGTCAATTTTAATTTGTTTAAATTGTTAAGTTTGAAAATCATTTATAAATCCAGTCGGGTGTATTGTAATAGCAATACGTGGTACAATTAATTTGTACCACGCTATTTGAATAAGGGCTGATAAAACCATTTACTTGATATGCACAGGCGTACCGCTATAAAAAATCTGGCTTTAATTATTGGAGGGGCTGCCTTATTGCCATCCTGTATGCAGGAGAAGGGCAAAGCTTCTGTGGCTCTCAAAAACATTATCATTGATGCCGATCAGGAAAAGCTGATAGGTGACATGGCCGAAACCATTATCCCTAAAACTGATACGCCCGGCGCTAAGGATCTGCAGCTGCACCTGTTTGTATTAAAGATGGTTGATGATTGCTGCACCAAAAAAGATCAGCAGGATTTCATGACCGGCATGGGCCAGTTTACAGATCTGGTTAAAAAACAAAACAACCGCTCATTTGCCGAGTGTGATCAAAAACAACGCGAGCAAATACTTTTAGCCATAGATAAAGACAGGAAAGACCCTAAAAGCACAACCTACCCGCCCGAGCTTAAAACCTTTTATAACCTGGTTAAAGGCCAAACGGTTAACGGTTATACCACCTCAAAATATTTTATGACCAAACAAGTGGTTTATGAATTGGTGCCGGGCAGGTACAATGCATTTTATCCGGTTAAAAAACAAGCAGTTTAACAGAGCATGGCTAATTTAAATATAGATAGTGTTAAGGACCGTACTTTTGATGCCATAGTAATAGGTTCGGGGATGAGTGGTGGCTGGGCTGCTAAAGAATTTACCGATAAAGGTTATAAAACCCTGGTACTGGAGCGCGGGCGGGATGTAAAACATATTAAGGATTATCCTACCACAAATATGTATCCCTGGGAGTTTGAGCACCGTGGCGAAATGCCAATGGCTATTCAGGAAGCTAACCCGGTGGTAAACCGTTGCTATGCTTTCCATGAAGATGCCGCTCACTTTTTTGTGAAAGATAAAGAACACCCTTACGTACAGGATAAGCCATTTGACTGGATACGCGGCTACCAGGTAGGTGGCAAATCACTATTATGGGCCCGGCAAACACAACGCTGGAGCGACTTTGATTTTGAAGGCCCTGCCCGTGATGGTTTCGCTGTGGATTGGCCTATCCGCTATGCCGATATTGCGCCGTGGTACAGTTATGTTGAGAAATTCGCAGGTATTTCAGGCAATAAGGACGGCCTGGCTGAACTTCCCGATGGTGAGTTTTTACCGGCTTTCCCACTCAATAGTGTTGAGCAATATTTTAGCAAACACGTTAAAAACAAATATAACCGGCATGTGATCAGCGCGCGATGCGCGCATTTGTCAAAACCCAACCAGATCCATCTTGATCAGGGCAGGGCACAATGCCAGGAGCGTATATTATGCCAGCGGGGCTGCCCGTTTGGTGGCTATTTCAGCGCCAACGCGTCAACCATTCCCTGGGCTTTGAAGTCTGGTAACATGACCTTGAGGCCGCATTCGGTAGTGCAATCCATCATTTATGATGAAAGCAAGGGTAAGGCAACCGGTGTGCGCATTATTGATACCAACACCAAAGAAGCTATAGAATACTATGCCAAAGTTATTTTCGTAAACGCGGCCGCATTAAATACCAATCTGGTGCTGTTAAACTCTACATCGCACCGCTTCCCTAATGGTTTAGGTAACGATAGTGGTGTGCTGGGCAAATATGTGGCTTTCCATAATTATTCGGCCCATATGAGTGCAGAGTATGATGGCCTGTTAGAGTGGACTACAGATGGCCGCAATCCCGCAGGTGGCGGCTATATCCCAAGGTTCAGGAACCTGCACAAACAGGAAACTGACTTTTTACGTGGCTATGCTTCGGGTTTTAGCGCTTACAGGCGCAACAACCGCAGTTGGGATGGCGTGGGTAGCAGCCTGAAAGAAAACCTGGCCAAAAATGATCTGGGTGTATGGTCTGTCGGCTCGCACATGATGGGCGAAACCATACCTAAAGAAGCCAGCTACGTAAAACTGGACGATAAGCAGAAAGATGACTGGGGTGTACCGTTATTAAAGATCTCGATGGATTATGATGATAACGATGCCAAAATGAAGCAGGATTATATAGAGCAGTTAACAGAAATGTTTACCAGCGCCGGTTTTACCAACATTAAAGCAGAGAGCGATCATCGCGCTCCGGGTTTGGATATTCACGAAATGGGCGGCGCGCGCATGGGTAATGATCCTAAAACATCGGTACTGAATAAATGGAACCAGATGCATGCAGTAAGTAACGTATTTGTTACCGATGGTGCCTGTATGACCTCCACATCATGCCAAAACCCATCGTTAACCTATATGGCTCTAACAGCTCGCGCGGTTGACCACGCGGTTAGCGAAATGAAAAAAGGAAATATAGCATAATCAGTTTTGAGTGTTGAGTTTTAAGTATAAATTTGACAGGGGTATTCTTTAAGTAGTAAGTTTTAAGTGATGAGTTTTGAGTGTGCTAAAGACGATACTTAAAACTCAAACCCCGGTACTCAGAACTAAATAACAGGTATCAAGTTTTAAGTATAACTTGACAGGAGAACTCAAAACTGAATACTCATTACTTAAAACTGAAAATACCTTCGTGTAAAAAAAACACAATGGAGTATTTGTAAAATAATTTTTATTCATACATTTAGCAGAGTAACCAATTAACAAACAAAACCAATTAACCGAATAAATATGTCTGCAAACACTTATGACGCTATAGTCATTGGCTCAGGAATTTCAGGCGGGTGGGCTGCCAAGGAACTAACAGAAAAAGGTTTGAAAACCATTATGCTGGAGCGTGGTCGTAACATCGAGCATGTTAAGGATTATGTAAACGCCAACAAAGCTCCCTGGGAGTTTCCTCACAGAGGAGGGCGTACGCAAAAAATGATCGAGGATTACCCGGTGTTAAAGCGTGATTATCCGCTAAATGAGACAAATTTGGATTACTGGGCAAGCGATAAGGATAGCCCTTATACCGAAATAAAAAGATTTGACTGGTTCAGAGGCTATCACGTTGGTGGTCGCTCACTGATGTGGGGCAGGCAATCATACCGTTGGGCCGATGTTGATTTTGAAGCTAACTTAAAAGATGGCATAGGTACCGATTGGCCTATCCGTTATAAAGATATTGCGCCTTGGTATAGCTACGCAGAGAAATTTGCGGGCATATCAGGTAATAAAGATGGTTTAGCTATACTTCCCGATGGCGATTTTATGCCGCCGATGGAAATGAACTGCGTTGAAAAAGACGTATCAAAACGTCTAAGAGAATATTATAAAGAGGCCCGTCACATGATCATTGGCCGTACCGCCAATATCACTGTGCCGCATAACAACCGTACCAACTGCCAGTACCGCAACAAATGCTGGTTAGGCTGTCCGTTCGGGGCTTATTTCAGTACACAGTCGGCTACATTGCCGGCAGCTATGGCAACAGGTAATTTAACTGTTCGTCCGTGGTCTATCGTTACCAAAATATTGTACGATAAGGATACCAAAAAAGCGAAAGGTGTAGAGATACTGGATGCTGAAACCAACCAGACTTATGAGTACTTCGCGAAAATAGTTTTCCTTAACGCGTCAACATTCAACTCAACCTGGATTTTGATGAACTCAGCTACTGATATTTGGCCAGATGGTTTGGGTAGTAGCAGCGGCGAGCTGGGTCACAACGTAATGGATCATCACCTGAACGTAGGTGCATCGGGCAGGATAGAAGGCTATGAAGATAAATATTATTTCGGTCGCCGTGCTAATGGTTTCTATATTCCGCGTTACCGTAACCTGAATGGCGAAAAACGTGATTACATCCGTGGTTTTGGTTACCAGGGAGCTGCAAGCCGTGAAGGCTGGAGCCGTGACATTGCCGAAATGAACATTGGCGGTGGCTTTAAAGACGCATTGACCGAACCAGGTTCATGGCAGTTAGGCATGGGTGGTTTCGGCGAAACATTGCCATACCACGAAAACAAGATCACCCTTGATAAAACCAAGAAAGATAAATGGGGCCTCCCTGTTTTAGCATTTGATGCCGAACTGAAAGAGAACGAGTTGAAGATGCGTATTGAAATAGAGAAGGATGCCAAAGAAATGCTGGAAGCTATGGGCGCTAAAGATGTAAAAAGCCATAGCGACAATCCGTTCCTTGGTCGTGGTATTCACGAAATGGGTACCGCCCGTATGGGTCATGATCCAAAATCGTCGGTAGTTAATAAATGGAACCAGGTTTGGGATGCCAAGAACGTATTTGTTACCGATGGCTCATTCATGGCATCGGCAGCATGCCAAAACCCTTCACTTACCTACATGGCAATGACTGCCCGCGCGGCAAACTATGCTGTTGAGGCTTTAAAAAAGAACGAAATCTAATTAATCCGGATATTCCAAATTCAAAATCACCCATGACTGAAGAACAGGACAAAAGTACTCCCAACGCCTCGAGGCGGGAGTTTCTGAAAAAAGGTACAATTGCAGCGGCCAGCTTTATGATCGTTCCGCGATTTGTACTGGGCGGTAAAGGCTACATTGCCCCAAGCGACCGCTTGATCATTGCAAGCGTTGGCGCCGGCGGTAAAGGCCAAAGCGATATTGCCAACTTTTACAAAAGCGGTAAAGCAGAGATTGCTTACCTATGCGACGTTGACGACAGAAGATCGGCTAAAACACGTGGCAATTTCCCTAAAGCCAAGTACTATAAGGACTGGCGCGAAATGTTTGAGAAAGAATCAAAACACTTTGATGCTGTATCTATCTCAACTCCGGATCATAACCACGCCATCATCACTTACAATGCCATGCAGTTGAACAAGCACGTTTACGTGCAAAAACCAATGACGCATGACATATGGGAAGCCCGTTTATTAACTGAAGCTGCTAAAAGGTATAAAGTAGTTACTCAAATGGGTAACCAGGGCTCATCAAATGATGGTACCCGTTTAATGTCTGAGTGGTATGACGCCGATCTGATTGGTGACGTTCATACTGTTTACTGCTGGACTAACCGCCCGGTATGGCCTCAAGGTATCGCTTGGCCTCAGCCAGATCCAAACGTTCCGAAAGAACTGGATTGGAACCTGTGGTTAGGTACTGCTCCTAAAAAAGATTATGTAGATAAATTAGTGCCGTTTAACTGGCGCGGATGGTGGGATTACGGAACCGGCGCCCTGGGCGATATGGGCTGCCACCTTGTTGAAGCTCCTTTCCGTGTATTGGGCTTACAATACGTTAAAGATGTACAGGCCAGCGTAGGCAGTGTATATGTTGATGAGTTTAAAAAAGGCCGTTTCCCTGAAAGCTGCCCTCCGTCAAGCCACATCACTTTAACTTTCCCTAAAACCGAAAAAACCAAAGGCGATGTTACCATGCACTGGATGGACGGTGGTATTACACCAGAAAGACCTGTTGAATTAGGCGCAAGCGAAAAATTCGGTGGCGAAGAAGGTAACGGTACACTGTTTATCGGTACAAAAGGTAAAATGTATGCCAGCACTTACTCTGATGCTGCTACACTGTTGCCTAAATCACTTACCGCAAGTGCAAACGCGCCTCAGAAATGGGCTCGTGTACCTGGAGGTGCCAATGGTCACTACGCGCAATGGGTTGAAGGCTGTATTGCCGGATATGGTAAAACCGAACTAAGCTCATCATTTGATAAAGCTGGTCCGCTTACTGAAGCTTTATTAATGGCGAACCTTGCCGTACGCGGTCATGACCTGCAAGGTGGTGATGTGAAATTGGTTTGGGATAACAAAGCAATGAAAGTTACCAACTTTGACGCGGTTAACCAATATATCCAAAGGGATTATCCTGATGGATTTAAGTTAAAAGCGTAAGCGGCGAGCTTAATAACTGAATTATTGGATTATTGAATTATTGATCTGAAGGGATCTTGATTCAATAATCCATTAACTCAATAAACCAATAATTAAAATAAATCAATAACCAAATTATGAAT
>NZ_JBCECK010000046.1:6285-37353 GCF_039207105.1 Mucilaginibacter sp. | reverse complement strand
TTAATAAACCGTGAAATGCTGGTGGTTACCCGCTATGTAAAAACCCCGGGCGGACTTAAAACCTTTGGCCAGCAATACGGTGGCGAAAAACTGAACGACCAGGTTTGGAAATGGGAACGTCATGATAAGCAAATATTCATCCGCGTACCCAGTTACTCTATCCGGGCCGATAGTACTTCGGATATGTATGAATCGGTTAAAAACTCCAACCTTGATGCTGTATTAGCATCCTTTGATATTAAGGCCTTCAATAAAGATACTACAGGGGTACTGATTGATGTTACCGATTTTTACAATGGCGATGTAGCTGCTATTGGTATTACCGACGATGTAAAGAAAGCTTATAAAATTTCGGCAGTTGATAATAGCCGGTCGTATATTGATACCATTAAAAGTTTCCCGATAAATGTGGAGGCCCGCACGCTGAAAACCTATCGCGCCGGTGATTCACCTACCGATAACACGAATGGCGCGGTAACCTTTGAGTTGAATACCTCGATGGTACTGCTGCCTAAAATCCCGATGAAAGCCCGCATCAGTGATGAAAGGGTAGGCTATTTTGGTCAGCGCCAAACAGATTATGGCACTAATGCCCAAAAATCATTGGTAACGGGTTATATCCACCGCTGGAAACTGGAACCTAAAGACCCTGTAGCCTATGCCGACGGCCAGTTGGTTGAGCCTAAAAAACAAATAGTTTATTACATTGACCCGGCAACGCCTAAAAAATGGGTGCCTTACCTTATTCAGGGTATTAACGATTGGAACAAGGCTTTTGAAGCTGCCGGTTTTAAAAACGCCATTGTAGGCAAAGAGGCCCCAACACCAAAGCAAGATCCTGAATTTAGCACTGAAGATGCGCGCTACAGCGTGATCAGGTATTTTGCATCAGATGTAGAGAACGCTTATGGCCCCCACGTTTCTGACCCGCGCACTGGCGAGATCCTGGAAAGCCATGTAGGCTGGTACCACAACGTCATGAGCCTGCTGCGCGATTGGTACCTGATACAAACCGCCGCCGTAAATCCTAACGCACGTAAGGCCCAGTTTACCGACGAGCAAATGGGCGAGCTCATCCGTTTTGTATCATCACACGAAATTGGCCACACCCTGGGTCTGCCACACAACTTTGGCTCAAGCTATGCTTACCCGGTTGATTCCTTAAGGTCAAAATCATTTACCGACAAGCATGGCACCGCGCCATCCATCATGGATTATGCCCGTTTCAATTACATAGCCCAGCCAGGCGATGGTGTTACCCACCTATATCCGCAAATTGGCGAGTATGACCTTTGGGCCATAAAATGGGGATATAGCTGGTTCCCGGGTAATAAAACAGCGCAACAGGAAAAAGATATTTTAGCCGCCTGGACAGATAAAAAGGCCGGCAATCCGCTTTATTACTTCGGCAGGCAGGGTACTTCTATCGACCCGCGTTTGCAAAACGAAGACCTGGGCGATAATGCTATGAAGGCAAGCACCTATGGCATTGCCAACCTTAAACGCATTTTACCAAACCTGGAAAAATGGACCTATCAAAAAAATGAGAACTTTAGCGATGTTGCCGAACTATATGGTGAAGTATTAAACCAATTTTACCGCTATATGGGCCACGTAACTACCAATATTGGCGGCATGAACGAAAACTTTAAAACCTATGATCAAAAAGGAGCGGTTTATGATTTTGTGAACAAAACCCGCCAGCGCGATGCGGCCCAGTTTTTAAACAAACAATTGTTTGATACCCCACTTTGGCTTATCAACAAGCCCGAATTAAGCAAATTTGATAACGGCTTGGTGCTTAATCGTATCAAATCCCTCCAGGTTTCTGTGCTTGCTAATATGCTTAACCCGTCAAGGCTGGCCCGTATGTATGATAACGAAGCCAAAAATGGTACAAAAGCTTATACCGTTGCCGACTTATTTACCGATATACGCGCCGGTATATTTAATAATATTAAGCCCGATGCCTTTAAGCGTAACCTGCAGCGTGGGTATGTTGATAACCTAAGAAGTTTATTAAATACCGATGCCAGCTTTTCATTCCCCGGCATAAGCGCTGTGCAACTGGCCGCGATGGGCTTAACTCCTATAAACATTGCCCTGTCAGACATCAGGCCGATGGTGCGTGCCGAATTAAAGAAAATTGATACCGGTTTGCCTAAAGGCGGCGATGCTTTAACAGCCGCGCACTTTGCCGACCTGCATTTGAGGATCAAAGAGGCTTTAAACCCAACCCGGCCAATAGTTAATTTCTCGCCAATGGGTGTACGTGCTATTAATGCAGATGAGCCACTGAAACAAAATAACGGAAATGACGATATGAATTGCTGGCCCAGAACGGTTACTGATAAGTAATTAACCCAGCCACATAATCTTATACCCCAGATCCTGCTTAGTAAATTAAGCAGGATTTTTTATTGCCGCAGCAAAAAACAGCGCTGATTTATTAAAAGCGATAGCGTGATTAAATACGGTTTAGAAGAGGCAATTACTTAAGCTGGCTAATGTTTTCAAAAAAAGCCTCCTGAAGATCAAGTAACGACTTTACATTAATTTTTTCGCCGTAAGCATCAAAACATAAAAACTTGGTGCTTTCAGGATGATCCTGTTTTTCCTTTTCAAAAAAGTTAAACGTTTCAAAAAAATAATGATTGGTTGTAATATGACTTTTGATGTTGGTTTGTGATGTGTTTAGCCGGAATCCTATTCCATCTATCCAATCGTGCACTTTAGTGTGCAATGTGTTGCTAATATTTTTCATAGGTTAAATTTATATTAATCTTAACGAAACGCCTGCCGCTTTGTTGTTTTCTTTTTTTAAACTTTTGTTTATTAACAGCTTGCGCATCAAAAAGTATAATGAACAACTTAACGCACAACAACCGTTCCTGAATTTTCATATACTGAAACTAATTATTCATGCATCCGTAATAAAGCAAATCATATATAAATTTTCAAGATCATGAAAATACACCGACTCCTGTTTCCCGTATTATTGACCTGTTTATTGAGCATCAGTGCTTGTAAAAAAGACGGAGCAACAGGTCCTGCAGGGCCAGCTGGCACTAATGGTGCTAATGGCACCGATGGAGCCGACGGCGCACAAGGCCCGAAAGGCGATCCCGGACAACAGGGCCCAGGCGGTCCGCAAGGCGCTACCGGACCGACAGGATCACAGGGGCAGACCGGGCCAACCGGACCGCAGGGTCCGGCAGGACCAGAGGGCCCAACCGGACCACAAGGACCTGCGGGACCACAAGGCCCCCAGGGACCGGCAGGGGAGGATGGTGCCAATATTCAAAGTTATCTATTAGTTAACCAGACTGTTACCCTTACCGGCTTCACTAAATTTAATATACCAGCAATTACCCAGGATATTGTTGACAGCGGCGTTATTTTAGTATATTTCAGAACCACCGGCAGCACTACCGGTTATTTCGCGCTGCCTTATAGTGAAGCTGGCCGTACCATAACCTTGTCAGATTTTGGTGTAGGCTATGTAAATGTGAAGGCTAACTTCTCACAAAGTGGGCTTGATTTTAAAATTGTAGTTATTCCGGGCAACGGGCTTAATACATTACAAGTAACCCATCCGGGCATTAACATGCGCAACTATAATGAGGTTGCATCGGCACTCCATATCAACTGATATCTTTATCTGAATACCATAATCACAAAAAAAGCCGGCATGTCCGGCTTTTTTTGTGGTTGGAATTGTAACAATGGTATGATTGATAGACCCTTAACTTAAAACATGTAACAATCATATGCCCTTTTGGTATTTAATACTTTATAAATTGAACATTTGTGTCCGGATTGTGTCTAATGATTAACTATTTAAAAAAAGCCAGCAGAACAAATACTTTATGAAACCCCTGTTCCTCATTTTAAGTTTAACCTTTTTATTCGCATTTAACTCATTTGCACAAACCGCACATGATGTAAGTGGTACCGTTGTTGATTCAACAAAATTATCCCTTCCCGGCAGCAGCATCAAGCTGGTATCAAACGGTGGCGATAGTACCATATCCATCGCAGATGCTAACGGAAAATTTGCCTTCTCGGGCATCAAAGGCAGCCAGATCACACTTACCATCTCATCTATCGGCTTTACCGCCATTAAAAAGCACTTCTCTCTTACTAATGATAATAAACCGGTTGATCTGGGCAACATCGTGATGCAGCTTTCAACTAACATGCTAAATCAGGTAACCATTGTTGGCGCTGCTAATCCTATTACCATTAAGGAAGATACTGTTGTTTATAATGCAGCGGCATATAAAGTACGTGAAAACGCGCCAACAGAAGACCTCATCAAAAAACTTCCCGGTGTTGATGTGGACGTGAACGGCAATATTACCACCCAGGGCAAACAAGTAACCAAAGTACGTATCAATGGTAAGGATTATATGGGCGGCGACGTACAAAGCGCTACCAAAAACCTGCCCGCCGATATTATTGAAAATATACAAATGATTGATGATTATGGCGATCAGGCCAATTTAACCGGCGTTAAAACCGGCGAGCCCGATAAGATCATGAACATCACCATCAGGAAAGATAAAAACTATGGCTATACCGGCCAGGCTACTGCAGGTGACGGTGAAGATGCATTGCCTAAAAGCCAGGGCATCCCTAACAAAAACCGTTACATCGGGTCATTAAACGTATTTAACTTCAATGGCGATCAGCAAATAGCCGTACAGGGTAGCTTTAACAATACCAATGTCAATACATTCTCGTTCGGAAGTACGGGCGGAGGAGGGGGCGGCCGTGGCTTTGGAAGCGGCGGTGGCGGCGGTTTTGGCGGCGGCGGCGGCCGGGGCAATGCCGGGCGGGGCAGTTTCAGTTCCGGAAGCCTGATCACTGCTCAGAATGGTATCACGGTAGCCCGCTCTATCGGTGTAAACTTTCGCGATCAGTGGGGTAAAAATCTTTCAGTATATGGTAGCTATAGCTTTGCCGACAATACCACATCAACTATCAATAATATAATTCAGCAAAATACATCATCAACTAATCCAAGTCAGCAAAACCAATACAGTTTGGAAAAGGATGAGAACATTAACCATCGTTTTACCTGGAATATGGAGTACAAGCCTGATACTATCAATTATTTAAAGATCACCCCAACGTTTTCTTATGGCGGTACCAACACCAATGAGATAGATACCGTATCGCTCACTCAAAGGCAAGGCCTAACTCAATACAACTCTATTTCTAACGGCGATTCGCAGGCACCAAATTATGGCATTACGGCATTATATAATCACCGCTTTGGCCACCGCCGCAACTTAAGCATTTTGGTTAATGCAAGTTCGGCGCCAACATGGTCATATCAAAACCCCGTTTATAATTACATCGTAGGTACTCCATCAACTCCTATAAACCAGTTAGTAAATACCTATAGCCGCACCAATAGCTATGGCACAAACTTGTCATACCTTGAACCACTGGGCCAGCGTTCATACCTGGAGCTTAACTATGCCTTTAATCATTCGGTTACCGCAAATAATAAAGAAACAGATACGTTAAGTACCAGCAATGAATATAACCGTTCAGATTTGTTGAGTAATCAATACAACTACACATTTACTACAAACAGGATTGGCTTAAATTATCGCTTTATCGAGAAAAAGTATAATTATACCTTAGGCTTGGGTGTGCAGCCTTCTGTTTTAGATGGCGATTCGCCGCTGAATGACATTATTACCCATAAATCAACCTTTAATATTATCCCTGCTGCCAGATTCATTTACAACTTTTCGCGCAGTAAATCATTCAGTGTTAATTACAACGGCTCAAACGCGGCGCCAACTTTTAACCAACTGCAACCGGTTATTGATTTTACAAACGCGTTTTATCCTGTTGTTGGTAATCCTAACCTGAATCCGGCATTTACCAATAACGTATCTATCCGGTATAATAACTTCAGCTTTGCCACCGGCGACGTATTTTTTGCCAACTTCTCTTATCAGCAAGTAAGCAACCAGGTAGTAACCAATACAATTACTTCTAAGGCCCCTCCTTCTAATAAAACTCCTACAATTTTAACTCAATACTTAAATGCGGATGGATATTATAACGTAAGCGGCCGTTTAACATTCTCTAAACCCTGGGCCGAGCGTAAGTATGCACTTACATTTAATGGTACAGCAACTTACAACAACAATGTGGGTTATTTAACCAGTGTTAATGAAGACCCGCTTAGCGCAACACAGGCTGAAATTGATGCAGCAAGGCAAAAAAATCTGGCCAAAAACTTCGTATTTACCCCGGAAGCTCGTTTCAGGGTTGATATACCCAACATTATTGACGCGCAGGTATTAACCAACTATGCTATTAACAGAACCAGTAACTCTGTAAAAAGTGATATTGCTGAGGCGCTGTCAAACGTACGCACCTGGAACTTAGGCGTAAACGGTAAAAATTATTTTGGCGATTGGGTGTTTAGTTACGATTATTCAAAGGCCACCAACTATGGTTATGCTAAAACCATCAATGTTACCAACCCCAACATATTAAATCTGTATGTTGAGCGCAGGTTCCTTAAAAATAAAGTGGCTACCATACGCCTTTCTGGGTTCGACCTATTTAACCAAAATACCGGCTTTACCTCAGTAACAACAGCCAGTTCAATCACGCAAACCCAGGTTAACAGGCTTGCCCGTTACTATCTATTAACATTTACCCTGCGCCTGCAAAAATTTGCTGGTAAAGCTCCGGTACAAGACCCTAATATGGGCGGCGGACGCCGGTACAACAGAGACGGAGGCGGAAACCGTGACGGTGGTAGCACGCCAGGTATCGGTCCAGGCCCGGGCGGCCCGGGTTCGCCTGAATAGTTTCACATTAAGCAAAACCTATAAAACAGAAAAACCCTTACCGCTAATGGTGAGGGTTTTTTGTTATGATATATTCAGGTTTATAATTAGTGCGTTACCAATACGTTGTTAATAACCCGCTCCAAATCGTCAAGGTCAAACGGTTTGGCCAGGTAGCTTTGCGCCCCGGCAAGGCTGGCCAGCATTTGAATATCGCTGTTTGCCGAAAAATATATAACCGGTATATGTTTTAGCTCTTCATCGCTTTTCAATGTTTGGGTAGCCACAATTCCGCCGGCATCAGGTATCCAGTTATCCATTAAAATAACATCGGGCAAAACGCGCGTTACTTTATCAATTATATCATTACAATTGGTAAAAGTATGCACCTCCCAGTCCTGCTCCTCTAAAATATAACTGCAAATAGAAAGTATGTCTTCATCATCATCAAAAATGATGATCTTTTTATTCTGCTCTTCCATGCGCATCTCTTAGTGAAAATATCAATAAATTTTAATAAAACCAAATATTTTAAGTTTATAATTAATAAAATGGTTCCCTGATTAATTATTGTGATAGCATTAACTTAGTGTAAAATACTTATGTTCTGCGTTTTGTTTTCTGCAACATACTCTTCGTAATATATTAGTTACGTTGTACGTAATGTAATACTATATTTGGAAACAATAATAATTTTATAAGCCTTATTATAAAACCGAATTGCCCCGCTGCAATACCTGCTAATTTTTTAATGTATGAACAAAAACACCAGATCATTTTTGCTGTGGCCTGTGCTGCTTGGCGCTGTAACTATGACCTATGCGCAGCAAACCGCCCCGGCCAGCCTATGGTTAACCCGGGCAGACAGATCGGCCTTATTTGAGAAGCAAAAAGATGTACTGATCTTTAAGCCGAACACCAATAAAGATTTCACCATAACCGTTAATGATAAACAAACTTACCAGCCTATTGATGGCTTTGGCTTCGCTTTAACCGGCGGCAGCGCCATGCATATTATCCGCATGAGTGCCGATAGCCGGGCGGCCCTGCTCAGGGAGCTATTTGCAACTAACGGTAACAATATTGGGGTTAGCTACATCCGGCTCAGCATTGGCGCATCCGACTTAAATGAAAAAGTGTTTTCCTACGATGATATGCCAATCGGCCAAACAGATCCCTCGCTTAAGCATTTTGACCTGGGGCCCGATAAGCAGGATGTGATCCCGGTAATGAAAGAGATACTGGCTATTAATCCGGCCATAAAAATATTAGGCTCGCCGTGGTCGCCCCCCGCCTGGATGAAAACCAATGAAGATACCCGAGGCGGCAGGCTCAAACCCGAATACTACAACACCTACGCTAAATACCTGGTAAAATACATACAGGGCATGAAAGCGCATGGAATAACCATTGATGCCATCACCATTCAGAATGAACCCTTGCACCCCGGCAACAATCCCAGCCTGCTGATGGTAGCACCAGATGAAGGCGATTTTATTAAAAACAACCTTGGGCCTGCTTTTAAAGCGGCCGGCATCAAAACCAAAATCATTATTTACGACCATAATGCCGACAGGCCCGACTATCCCATCTCTATCCTGAATGATCCGGCAACCCGTAATTATGTTGATGGCTCGGGATTTCATCTGTATGGCGGCAACATTGACGCTTTAACAGAGGTGCATAACGCGCACCCTGATAAAAACCTTTATTTTACCGAGCAAATGGTGGTTGAGCCTGAAAATAAAGCCACTATTAATATTGTAAATCCGGTAAAACGCCTTATCATTGGCGCTACCCGCAACTGGAGCCGCAATGTATTAGAGTGGAACCTGGCTGCCGACCCGGAATATAAACCTTATACCGACAGGGGTGGTTGCCCCATGTGCCAGGGTGCGGTAACTATTGATAAAAACGAGGTGAAGCGTAACCTGGCCTACTACTCCATAGCCCATGCGTCCAAGTTTGTGCGCCCTGGTTCGGTTCGTATTGCTTCTAATAATTCAGATACCCTCCCTAATGTGGCTTTTAAAACTCCCGATGGTAAAAAAGTGCTGATTGTTGCCAACACCAGCGGTGGTGCGCAGGATTTTAATATCAGCTACCAGGGAAAGGCCATTGCCGCAACTTTAGATAAGGGATCGGTTGGTACTTATATCTGGTAATTGTTAATCATTTTTAAATTCAACTCAGTATATTATGTTGTTACACACACTCAAAAATATATCGGTGAAGGCTTGGTTCTTGGCCTTGTCTGTTTCGTTTATCGCTACACAAAGTAATGCCCAAAGCTTTTTAAGGGCGGATGGTAAAAAGATTGTAGACGAAAACGGTAAAAACATTCTGCTGCGCGGCATGGGGTTGGGCGGCTGGATGCTGCAGGAGGGCTACATGCTGCATGTGAACAAAGATAGTCGCCAATACCGCATACGCGAACGGTTGGAAGAACTAATGGGCCCAGCCGAAACCAAGGAGTTTTATGATACCTGGCTGGAAAATAATACCCGCAAAATTGATATCGACTCGATGCATCGCTGGGGCTTTAATTCGGTTCGCCTGCCTATGCACTATAACCTGTACACCCTCCCTGTTGAAAAAGAACCTGTAGCCGGACAAAACACCTGGCTTGACAAAGGTTTTGAAATGACCGACGACCTACTGGCCTGGTGTAAAGCGAACCACATGTACCTGATACTTGACCTGCATGCTGCACCCGGCGGGCAGGGAAATGATCTGAATATCTCCGACCGTAACCCCGATAATCCATCCTTATGGGATAGCGAGGCCAACAAGCAAAAGATGATAGCCCTTTGGCGCAAACTGGCAGATCGTTATAAAAACGAACCCAATATTGCCGGTTACGATATCATCAACGAGCCAAACTGGGGCTTTGACGACCCCTCCAACGACAAAAACGGACTAAAAGAAAAAACCAACGCGCCCTTAAGAAAATTAATGGTTGATATTACCGAAGCCATCAGGCAGGTGGATAAAAAGCACATCATTATTATTGAGGGCAATGGCTGGGGCAACAATTACAATGGCATACTGCCCACCTGGGATAAAAACATGGTACTCAGTTTTCATAAATACTGGAATTATAATGATGATAAATCCATAGCACACATCATCAAAACCCGCGACCAGTATAACATACCGGTGTGGATCGGCGAAACCGGTGAAAACTCGAACGTTTGGCTAACTGAAGCCATCCGCCTATTTGAAAAAAATAATATTGGCTGGGCGCTATGGCCATTGAAAAAAATGGGCAACAATAACCCGATCGAGATACCATCAAACTTAAATTATGATGCCGTTACTAATTATTTGAACACCGGGGGCCACAAACCTAAAGAGAGCAATGTATACAGCGGCACGCTCGAAATGTCCACACATTCCAAGCTGGAAAATGCCCTAATTCACCGTGATGTCATCGATGCTATTTTCAGACAGCCATTGTCGGCCACGGCAAAACCATTTAAGGCAAACAGGGTAGGGAACGGCACCATCATCAACGCGGTTGATTATGATCTGGGCCGCAACGGCGTAGCTTATTTTGATACCGATACGGCCGATTATCATGTATCGACCGGAAAATACGGTAAAGGAAACAGCGGCCGCATTTACCGGAATGATGGGGTAGATATCAGCAAGGATTCTACTGCATACTATAGTTTTTATGTAGATAACATAGCAAGCGGCGAGTGGCTGCAATACACCTTGCATGTAAAAACAGCAGGCATATATTCAATTACTTTAAAAGTTGCATCTGATACGGATAACGCGAAATTGACACTCAACATTAACAGCGCCGATCAGGCCAAAGAGGTGATTGTACCCAATACCATCGGCTCCAAAACATGGCAGCCGTTGGTCGTAAAAAACATTCGCTTAAAGGCCGGTACCAATCGGGTTAGGGTGTATGCTAATGTGGGTGGTTATAATTTGCACAGTTTGCAGTTTTGGAAGAGTAAATAAACTGGCACAAGTATGAAGGGGCAGGTTAAGCTACGGCTATTTGCCCCCCTTCATACTTGCGCCAAAGTGAGGGCTTTTATTTTTTGACATGATTAAGCAGGATTTTCAACTGCTGTAATGGTGCTAAAGGTATATACTGCAGATCTACATAGCCAGATTTACCCAATGGCAACGATTCCATTAATGCTTTGGCTTCTTCCACAGTTGGTACATTTAAAATAAAAACCACCCCTGTACCATCCGTTTTTGAATACCACTGCAAAATTTTTCCGTCGAAATAAGCTTGCACCGTACCTGTTATTTCGTCAAGCATGAGGGGTTGAATTTTTTCCGTCGTCACACCGGTCTTTCGGGAAAGGTTTACCATTACACACGTTGGCTTCACGGGTTCTTGAGCCGCGGCTTTGTTTTGATTGCCTAAAAGCACACCAAATAAAATCATTAATACGGAAAGAGATTTAGAACTTTTGTTGCTTAAATTTTTCATTGTTTTATAATCTTTTTTTCAGGATGATACATCGGGGGCGTAGAAACCAACAAAGACGCAGGCAATTTTTGTACATTATCTTCTTCGCAATAACACCGGCGCCTTTGAGTTTCTATTTTAATAGCATACTTCAATATGATCCTCAGTTTTTATTTATTTTTGCTTGCAACTTACAAGCAAACAAATATATTTTTTTGCTTGCTGTTTGCAAGTAAAATATTGTCATATTTATGAAAGAAATTAAATCACGATCCAACTGCCCCGTAAGTTATACACTTGATTTTTTAGGTGATAAATGGTCGTTACTGATCATTCGTGACATTATGGTGTATGAAAAACCCACTTATGGTGAATTTCTGTGCTCCGACGAGAAAATTGCTACTAACATTCTCGCCAACCGTCTGGAAATGCTGGAAGAAAATGGGTTTATCACAAAAAAAGTGTCGCCCGATAAAAAGAACAAGTTTAATTTTAGCTTAACAGAGAAAGCCATAGCCCTTGTTCCTCTTATTATGGAAATGGCAATTTGGGGATCCAGATTTAATCCTCCCGGACTTGATCCTGAGTTGATGGATTCTTTAAATGAGGACAAGGAAGGAACGATTATAGCCCTTCAGGAAAAACTCAGATCAGCTTTGCAGAAATAAAATCTTACTTGGCGTAAGTATGGGGGGCGGGGATTGGCGTAAAGGCTACTTGTGACCTCGCATAATTAGGCACAAGTAGCCTTTACCCTTTTGGCTTACCCCTCATACTTGCGCCAGGGCGAGGACAATTATGAAGGCACAAGTAACCACCACTCGCAGCAGCCCTTCACACTTGCGCCAGAATTGAAAATTCTTATTCAGTCTTCAATGTATTCAGATTTATATTCATTTTCTTACCGTTAAAGTACCCTCGAATAGTCACACTATCCACAAAGTTTAATGAATCGATCTTTTGCAGTCCAAACTTCGCAAATACGGAATTATCATTAGTTAATTGCACTCTTCTAACCAGGTGATAGCCCCCTCCTTCTTCACTAATTGATATATTTTCTGCTATAAGCATAATATTTTCCTCTTCTGGTATAGTAAGTACCCGGTAAAAGACATCCAACTTATTATCATTACTATATATCTTCCCTGATTTTATTTCATCTATTTTTAAATAAACGCCCTTCTCAAATTCAGTTAAATCGCTCGGGTTATTTACTACAGATTGTTGGGGGATTGTCTTTAAACTATCCGATGATTTGTTATTTCCGCTTGAGGAACAACCATAAAAAAAGGAGCAAAGTAATATAATGATAAATTGTTTCTTCATTATTGATTCAATTAATTTTGCCATTCGTCATATCCCAACTGTCTGCGGTCCGCAATTTTTCAACTACAACCACTATGCACAGAGGCCATGTCTCCCCGCTATCCGTAGTTTTCAACTACGGATTACTATGCTCAGAGACTCCGTCTCCACTTATCCGGCCCAGCCCTCTCTATCCAAACTTCTGAAATGAATAGCCTCGGCCAAGTGTTCCAGTTTGATTTCTTCGCTGCCAGCCAGATCGGCGATGGTGCGGGAAACTTTCAGGATACGGTCGTAAGCGCGGGCTGACAGACCCAGTTTTTCCATAGCACGTTTGAGCAGGGCTTGTCCGGCGGCATCTATTTTACACAGGTCGCGCACCATTTGTGGACTCATCTGCGCGTTGGAATGCAGATCTGGGCGTTTACCAAAACGCTCGCCCTGTACCTCCCGGGCCTTTATCACCCGCTCGCGGATCAACTCGCTTTTCTCGGCAGCTCGATCAGATGATAGCTCGCTGAAATTTACCGGGGTAACTTCCACATGCAGATCGATTCGGTCGAGAAGCGGCCCAGAGATCTTGCTCAGATATTTTTGCACCATTCCCGGCGGGCAAATACATTCCTTTTCAGGATGATTATAATAGCCGCAAGGGCAGGGGTTCATACTGGCCACCAACATAAAGCTCGATGGATAATCAACCGTAAATTTGGCCCTTGATATGGTTACGCGGCGTTCTTCCAGCGGCTGGCGCATAACCTCGAGGGCGCTGCGCTTAAACTCGGGTAATTCATCCAGAAACAAAACGCCATTGTGTGCCAGAGAAATTTCACCAGGCTGCGGGTTGCCGCCTCCGCCAACTAAAGCCACATCGCTGATGGTATGATGCGGCGAGCGGAACGGCCTTATGGTAACCAACGCATCGGCCGCGGCCAGTTTACCGGCTACGGAGTGTATCTTGGTGGTTTCTAATGACTCATATAAGCTCAGTGGAGGAAGAATGGAAGGCAGCCTGCGGGCCAGCATGGTTTTACCTGCTCCCGGCGGACCGATCAGAATAACGTTATGCCCACCTGCGGCGGCTATTTCCAATGCCCGCTTAATATTTTCCTGCCCCTTTACTTCACTAAAATCGCTGTCGTAATTACTCAGGCTGTTATAAAACTCCTCGCGGGTGTTTACAACTTCGGGAGAGATGGTTACATCGCCATTAAAAAAACCGGCAACTTCTTTGATGTTTTCCACGCCGTAAACTTCCAGATCGTTTACAATGGCAGCTTCACGGGCATTTTGTTTGGGGAGTATAAATCCTTTAAAACCGTCTTTACGAGCTTGTATGGCAATGGGTAGCGCGCCTTTAATGGGTTGTAAGCCGCCATCAAGCGATAGTTCGCCCATGATGATGTACTTATCCATATTTTCAGGCTCAATTTGCCCTGAGGCTGCTAAAATACCTGTGGCAATGGTGAGGTCGTATGATGACCCTTCCTTTTTAATATCGGCAGGGGCCATGTTTACCACCACCTGTTGGCGGGGCATCCGGAAACCGCAATTTTTCAGGGCCGATTCAATACGAACGTAACTTTCTTTAACGGCCACATCGGGCAGGCCAACAATATAATATTTAGTACCCGACGCTATATTTACTTCAACCGTTATAGTAATTGCCTCAATACCATAAACCGCACTGCCAAAAGTTTTAACCAACACTGTGATAAAGTTTAAATCAAAGCGAAAGATAAATATTTTTACTTATGAGGGAAAGGGGATAAATATTAAATAATTAATTGTTGAACTGGGCAGAAAACAAAACACGCCATTGCTTTGCCTCTGCAATGGCGTGTTAAATTAAAGAGATATTATTTGACTCGTTTATCTGATTGTTGTTGTCATCAATAAAAACCCACAGGAGGCAATTACCCATCCCAGCACCATAACCGACCACATTTTTTTGTTGTTTTTGCTCAGCCTTTCAAACGCTATGTTTATTTTATTAAAGCGTTTGTTATTCAGCAGGGTGAAATAATTAAGCAGTAATGCAGCAACTACGGCCAGCTGTATAAAAGTACCCGATATTGGGCTAACATTAAACCAACCCGATTTTAGGAAAAACTCGGTCGCCAGCATCAGAATGGTTAATAAGATGATCATCAGGAAGTTTACGCCAAAAAGAGAATTGAATTTTGGTAAACCTGTTTGACCAAAGTTTTTAAAGCTCCACCTGTAAAAGTTTACATACATGGATTGATAAAATCTGGTAGTGTTCATGATGCTTTAGTTTTAGGTTAATAATTGGTTTTAGCTAATATAAAAATATTTTATATTGAAATAACGCAATTTTATAAAATTTTATTGCGTTATTTTTTTAATATTTATTAGCTCTGATGTTTTTAATAATGTTAAACCCCCAATATTAACCCTTTATTTCACCTTGTCCTTCTGCATCAGATCAGTATATGTTTTGATCTCATAATCGGCCAACAGGTTCACGTCGGCATCTAAAATTATGTCGGCTGGAGCAGCTTTAGCAGGAATCTGGAAATGATTGTTCCTATCCTTTATAATAGCCGTGTGCTTTTGCCCATCTATAGTATACTCTAACGGAAAGTTAAATGTGGTTGCTTGTTTTTGATCTACGATAAAGTTAATCGTGCCTTTGTCTGCATTATAATTCCAGGCTACATCCAGGGAAGGATGGCCAGGAGTACGCAGCCATTGGGTAAAAAACTGTTTCAGGTCCTGTCCGCTGGTTTGCTCCATAATCAGGCGCAGATCATCAGTATTGGCGTTACTGCCCTTGTATTTGGCGTAGTAAGCACGTACACCTTTCCAAAACAAACCATCCCCAATTTTGCGGCGAAGCATGTGCAGTACCCAGTTCCCTTTTTCATAACTATTGGCATTAAGCAGTTGCATATATTGCCCATTTACAGCAGTATCAACAACCGGGGTAAGGCGCTTTTTTTCAAAGTTGAGCACTTTTTTCCTGTCGAATGCCAGGCGTTTTTTCAGGGTATCGGCACCGTATTTATTTTCGAGATAGAGGTTGGTCATGTAGGTAGCAAAACCTTCGCTCAACCACAGGTGACCAAAGTTTTTTTCGCTTGCACCATCGCCAAACCACTGATGGGCAATTTCGTGCGCCATCAGCGCTTCAATACCCGGGTCAGTTACTGATTCTTCAAAGTAGAATATGGCGCTGGCGTTTTCCATCCCGCCAAATATGGTTTTTGACTGTACGTTAGCCAGTTTCTCATAACTGAACGGGCCAACACGGTTTATAAAAAAGGGCAGTATCTCTTTTGCCACCGCATAGCTTTTAAAACCGGCTTCTTTACTCTCCGGGAATACATAGGTATATACCGGTATCTTGTTTACATCGCCCGGGTGATCAATAGCAAATTGGGCAACGCCAATTACCATTACTTTGGTAGGTAGCACAGTAGCCTCATGCCAGTGAGTAAGCTTTAAATGCCCGGGAAGCACCTGTTCCTTTATTTTTAATCCGTTGGAGATAACCTGATAATGATCTGGCGCGGTAACCACAAAATCAACCGAGGCCTTATCAGCCGGGGCATCTACACAAGGCAGCCAGTTATGCGCTCGGTTGGGCCAGTTATCGCCAAAAAAGGTACGATGGTCAAAGTTATTGGTTGATATGATGAGCCCATCGGCTGGTATGCCTGCGTAGCTTATTTTATAATTATGTATGCTGTTTTGCTTTGCTGTAGCGTATATTTTAATGGCATCATCAGTCTGCTCAAATTTGAGTGTTTTACCATTTTCGGTAACGGCCGATACCAGCATCCCTTTGCCGGTACTTTTCTTTTTTACCAGATCAAGGTTAAACGAAGTGGCATCTTTTACAAACTTAATGGCAACTGTAGCCTGCCCTTTAATAGTATTATCAATATCGGTTAACTGCAGGGCAAAGTTATAATGCTGCACATCAATAGCAGAACCAGGAACCTGGGCATGTGCCGTTAACGCCACAAATGTCAATGCAGCAGCAAGCGTTTTACGAACAGAGCGAATAATGAGCATACCAAATATTTAGAACTAAAGTTTGTGAAAAAGCACCGTATTAAAGCATATATAGGTGATATTTTTACAAACAGATAAAGGGAGGGTTTCCCGGAGGAAATTTATGAAGGCATCCGCCTAAACGGATGCCTTATATTTTATAATATTCTTTTTTTAGAAGGGCAGGGATGAAACTTACATTTTTGGCATACGGCGCATCATGCTGGCCATAGCTGCCGGGTTGCTCATTTGCTTCATCACCTTTTTCATGTCGTCAAACTGCTTCATGAGGCGGTTTACCTCGGCCAGATCGGTACCTGAGCCTTTGGCTATACGGGTACGGCGACTTTGATTTATAGTTTCCGGGTTTGCTTTTTCAAATGGGGTCATTGATAAAATAATGGCCTCGATAGATTTGAAAGCATTATCATCAACCTCTACATCCTTCATCATTTTGCCTACCCCTGGTATCATGCCCATCAGATCCTTCATGTTACCCATTTTCTTGATCTGCTGTATCTGGCTGTAAAAGTCGTTAAAGTCAAACTTGTTCTTGCGTATCTTTTTTTGCAGTTCGGCAGCTTCTTTTTCGTCAAACTGCTGTTGAGCACGTTCAACCAGGGAAACCACGTCGCCCATGCCCAGGATACGTGAAGCCATACGATCCGGGTGGAAAACGTCAAGCGCTTCCATCTTTTCGCCGGTACCTATGAATTTGATAGGTTTGCTCACTACCGATTTGATCGATAGGGCCGCACCACCACGGGTATCACCATCCAACTTGGTTAATACTACACCAGTAAAATCAAGGCGGTCGTTAAATACCTTAGCCGTGTTTACCGCATCCTGACCGGTCATGGAATCAACTACAAACAGTATCTCGTGTGGTTTTACAGCATCTTTTACCTGCTCAATCTCCACCATCATGGCCTCGTCAATAGCTAAACGGCCGGCGGTATCAATAATGACCACGTTATTACCGTTTTGCTTAGCCTGTGCAATACCTTCGCGGGCAATAGCAACCGGATCTTTCGATTCGCGGTTGGCATATACCGGAATACCTATTTGCTGGCCCAATACCTCCAGCTGGTCAATAGCCGCAGGGCGGTAAATATCATCGGCAACCAGTAATGGTTTCTTGTTTCTTTGTGTTTTTAAGTAATTGGCAAGCTTACCGGTAAAGGTGGTTTTACCTGCACCATTCAAACCTGCAATTAATATAATGGTTGGTGTAGCCGGAAAATTCAGTTCAGCAGTAGTACCGCCCATCAGCTCAGCCAGCTCATCGTTCATGAGCTTGGTAAGCAACTGGCCTGGTGAAACAGCTGTTAGCACGTTTTGGCCCAGAGCCTTTTGCCTTACATCATCTGTAAATGCTTTGGCGGTTTTATAGTTAACGTCGGCATCCAGAAGGGCTTTGCGTATCTCCTTCATGGTTTCGGCCACGTTTATCTCAGTAATAGTTCCCTGACCCTTCAGAACTTTAAATGCCCTGTCGAGTTTATCCGAAAGATTTTCAAACATTATTATAAAATACTTTAATCTCTAATCTCTTTTAAAGGTTACAAAGGTATGATTTTGAAATATATCCGTTAAATTAATTTGGGCTTAACATCTGGCTTTAAATGCGAGCTCCCATCAAAACTTTTTAAAATTAATTTTTGACACTTTTTGAGCTGAAATTTGATCAAAAAATGGAAAAAAAGGACCAAAAAACTGGAAAAATCAATCATTTTAACACTTTTTGATTCGTTTTAACGCACTTTTTAAAGCTTTAAAAAGTGTTAATTTATTGATTTTCAAATAACTAATACAAATATTCCGAATCTTCGGTTTCTTTTGCCTCCTTAACCAAACAGCCCGGCTTTCCTGATTCAGGAGGCCGGGCCGCTTATATATACAAATTTACAAAATTTAAAGCAATTGTTTACTTTTATGTACTAACCAAACCATTAATGAAAACCGAGATCAATAAAATTTTACAGTTTTTACATGTTGCCGAAAACTTGAAGCGCTTAACCCGCCATAGCTGGCTTTCTGATGGCAGGCGCGAAAGTGTGGCCGAGCATACCTGGCGTGTATCTATCATGTACCTGCTGGTTGAGCCGCATCTTGGCATTCAGGTAGATTCTACCCGGATCATGAAAATGATCATTATTCATGATATTATTGAGGCCCTGGTAGGGGATGTGCCCGCTTTTGACACTTTTGATGAAGATATCAAAATGCTGAAAATTGAGAATGAAACCCGTGCCATTGAAGATATACGCAAGCAACTGGACAACACCGTGGGCGATGAGTTTTACCACCTTTGGCATGAGTTTGAAGCCAAAGCAACCGATGAAGCCAAAGTGGCAAATGCCTTAGATAAGCTGGAAGCCCAGGTACAGCACAACGAAGCAGACATTAACACCTGGCTGGATATTGAAAAGGAAATGCTGTACATGATGGACCGCCACGTTAATTTTAACGAGTTCCTGACCCAGCTTAAGGATGCCATTGTTGAAGAGGGAGCGCAGAAACTGGCGGCCTTGGGATAACAATTGCTTATTTTATCCGCTTGTAGACAATGAGAGGATTTTGTTATTGCGAGCGCAGCGCGGCAATCGCGAACTTTAAGGGAGAATCGGCTTAGTTCGCGATTGCTTCGTCGTTCCTCCTCGCCATGACACATTTTTTGGTTACCATTCCCTTACGGAAATCTATACAGCATTCCCAGCGCTAAACCCTCGGTAGCCTGAACATCGCGTGCGGTATGTTTATCATATAGCAACGTGCCGTTGATGGTTACGTTAATGAGCCTGTTTACCTTGGCCGATAAAACCATATCAACACGGTGGGTTATAAATCTCAAATCCTCGCCGTAGGGGATAAATAAGGCGTACCTCGTATTAAGGTGTATGTTTTTAGCAATGTCCTTATCAAATAAGGCCACCATCTGGAATGCCAGGTCATTCCGTACCGTTTTATTGGGGTCAACACCGTAGTTATCCGGTTGATGTGTTATGATAGATTTGTCTAAAACAAAGGTTTGCCTTGCGGTACCTGTACCTAAACGCAGATCAAAATAGTTGGTTGGCTTGTACTCAAAACCGAGCGATTCGGTTAAGTAACCCGGCGCCATAAAGTTAGAGATCTGTACAGGGCCAGTTGCCGCTATTCCGGTAACCGGGTCAACATAAGCATAGTTAAAGCCTTTATCAAACTGCGACTCGAAAGTTAGCGCGCCGAAAAAATACCAGTTTTTTGAAAGCTGCGTGGCTAGCTTGTTATCAAAAAATATACGGTCGTTGGTTTTACGTTTACCTTGATCCTTATTTTTTGAAACGCCATATTGCAAATTCAATTCACTTACGTAGCTAAATGGCGCCTTATTGTATTCTGTATGGTAAATAAAGTTTGTTCCTAATGCAACAGCGCTTACACCACCCGCAGCGTAGTTACTGCTAAATGCCGACTGGCTAAAGTTTAAGCCAAAGGTTACGCTCTTTTTCCAATAGTTTACTTTATAATCAAGCATGTTGAACGGCACCTGGGCCCGTTGCAACTGTACCGGCCTTACCCGGGTAGGGATGGCGTTTCTGCGCGAATCTATCCGAAATTTATTAACCTGGGCCGTATCAATTTTGATAACGGTATCACGTTGTAGACTGTCTGTTTGCTGAGCTTTGGCCGAAATGCCGAAGGTAATTGATACCAGTAGGAGTAATGCGAGTCTGGTTTTTATCATAGAGGGCAAATTAAAGCAAAAATCTTCTTTTATAACAGATTAATAAAAAATGAGCCGGATGGTTTTAAAAAAGTGAAGTTAATGCCTTCTATCGCTGCCGCAAGCGTCCCGCTTGTGGTCATCAGGATAGGAATTTGATTATCTATGCCAAAATACCACAAGCGGGACGCTTGCGGCAGCAACAATAGCAATCAAACATATTATACTATGTAGTTATCACTTTAACCAATCCTTTTATTCCAGCATAATCACGTGCGCTGCTGTGTAAATATTCATAATCGTTTTCAACAAAGCCCGCTACAACCGGGTTGTCATGTATATAATCAATTTTTTGCTTAATAACCGGCGCGCTCCACAGTTCGATTGGCTTGTTGTGCTGCTGCCAAATTGATTATCAGTGTTATTGCTGTTGGCTTTGGCTGCTTTTTTAAAGGCGCTCAACAGCCATTCCCTCCTGCTTTCCTGATTGTTTTGCCCAATCAAGTTAATGAGTTCTTTTGCGGTATATGATTTAAAATCCCTGATTAATTCTTCAGGTTTTTGAATGTTTGATCTAAAAACCAAGTGAACATGGCTCGTCATTATACACCATGCATAAATTTCCATTCCTTTGTTTGAAACACAAAAGTTCAGATTTTTAACAATACAGTCGAAATATTCTAATCTAACAAAAACATCTATCCAAAATACCGATGAAAAACTTACAAAATATAATCCTTCTGCATTTCTAAACTTGTAATTACGGCTCATGATTAAATATACATTCCTTCTGAATAAAATCTAACCTTCTAATTGATTTAACTAAGCATATTTACCACAAGCGGGACGCTTGCGGTAGCGGCGGATAGATTATTAAGCTTTTTATGCTGTGATGATACTGGATTATAGCTTTAGCTACCGCAAGCGTCCCGCTTGTGGTCATCAGGATAGGAATTCGTAGTTACATTCACAAGCTTCTTAACATAGTTGCCACAAGCGAGACGCTTGCGGTAGCGAAGTATGCAATAAAACTTAAACCCAACCTTAATTATCCTTCCCCAGATCCTCAACCTTTGGGGTAACCAGCACGGGTAGGGCATACCTGCGCGGGGCGCGTAAAAAGCGCCTGAGGTTGGCTTTTATCGATGCTATAAATTCATAATCGCTGGCAGTGGTTACCAGATAATAGCCCGGGCGGTAGCGCCGCATAAAATCGGTAAGCTGCTGGTCTTTCAGGTTGGTAATGGTACCTACATAGGTTCGGTTAAAGCGGTAATCGATTACGCTTTGTTTGTAATCACGATCGATGATCTGGCGCAGCTTTTCGGCATTGCGGCCACTGCGGCTAAAAGCATTATACAACGCATCAATGCCAATACCGGCGCCCATGCCCGGGGCTACCGAAAGCAGGTCATGGTCATCAAGTGAGCCATAAATCTTAGTGTAATCCTTTTTAGTGGCAGCCAGTTTTTTTTGAGGGTTAAGCGCGGTATCGCGTACTACAACTTCTTTCAGTTGTATGGCAGAGCGACTCATATACACCGCCAACGCTGCGTTATTTTGCAGTTGCAAGGTATCGGCATAATGGTCGGGCTTGGTAAAAATAAGCACATCGCCCGGTTTAGCCTCTATTTCAAACTCGCCCTTAAGCGTATTATAAACCGATTTGCCGGTGGTGGCGTTAAGCACATTAACCTTAGCAATACGAGTTTTGCTCTCCTTATCAAACACAATACCCTCAACTGTTTTTTGCTGGGCAAAAACATTTACTGATAATGTACTGAAAAATAAAAGCAGCCATATTTTCATGGTGGCGCCAAAAATAACCATTCGGGCTTGCCTGATCATCATATTTAACAACAATTAACAGCTGATGGGATAGTATCAAGTAGTTAGTATCAAGTATCAAGACTTTTAAACTAACATTTACAACCAGTAAGAAATCTTGATACTTGATACTAACTACTTGATACTAAAAACCTACTTCACCACAATGAGCTTTTGCCCTATGGCTATATGGTCGTCGGGTATGCTGTTTAGTCCTTTGAGTTCATCAACTGTTATTCCAAAACGCTTGGATATGTTGTATAGTGTATCGCCCGTTTTTACGGTGTATATTTTATCGTCGGGCTTGGTTTGGGGTATGGTGTCGGTAACGGCTTTGCCAATATTGTTGTTGATCTGGCTAAGCACACGGTCTTCGCGTTTAATTTTGGCTATATCACCCTCAGGGCGGTCGTACTGGTCAAGATGATATTTTACAATCACATTGATCAGTAATTCGGGATATTTGGGATTGGTAGCATAGCCGGCCTGTTTAAGTCCGTGTGCCCAGCCTTCGTAATCGTTCTTATCCAGTTCAAAAAGCTTAGCATAATTTTTACGTTTTAAAAAAGCGGAGTGGTCGCGGAAAGAATCCTCCGGGTTATCATACACCCGGAAACAGTCATTCACATTATCATCATCTTTATAATAGCTGCGGCCTTTCCAGTCGCTGGTACATTTGATGCCGAAATGATTATTGGCATAGCGGGCCAGTTCGCTGTTACCGCTGCCCGATTCAAACAAACCCTGCGCCAGTGTAATACTGGCGGGTATGCCGTTCTGGTTCATTTCCTGTATGGCAATATCCTTAAAGCGTTCAATATAGGCCAGCGATGTGTAGGATTGATAGTTAGCCGCGGCGGGATTATCTTTTCTGACGGTGTTATTATTGCGGCGGGCCTGGCCACCTGAAATTGTTTTTTTGCGCGATGAGCACGAACTCAGGCCAATAAGGGCTATAAATAATACTGAAAATAGTTTCTGCATAAAGCTAAACCTTAACGTAAGGCATTAATAAATATGCCAAAATAAGATTTATAAACGTATTTATTGTTTTGTTTCTGCTAATTGCGTTTGGCTGGCCAACTTGGTGGAGTCGCTTGGCTTTTCGTCCAGGTCATGCAGATCATATTTGTTGATGATACCCAATACCTGCGATGCCCATTTGCGGCTACCGGCATAACCACTGCGCTGTATGCCTTTGGCCCAGCCCAGGTAATCATAATGACTCAAGGCATCAGCCAGATGACTGAACTGTTTGCGCTCGGTCATGATGCGGGCAAAATCCTGAAATGATTCCAGTACTGAATTATATTTTTTGTAAGATGTACGTACCTTTTTATTGTGCTTGGTATACACCGCGCCGCCGCCGCCTTTTACGCCAAACTGGTTGTTTAAATTTTGGGCTATGTTGCTGTTGCCACAGCCTGACTCGTGCATGGCCACACCTAAAACTATACTGGCCGGGATACCGGTTTCGTGCATGATGCGAATGGCATCATCTTTGAACTTCTCGATGTATGATTGTGAAGTATTTTTTTGCGCTGATGCAGCAAGTGTTGATATCAACAGTGTTGTAATCAGTAAGATTTTCTTCATAATTATTTTTTTCTGATAACCAGCAGCCCGTCGCGTACCGGCAGGATCAATTTTTCTACCCTGCTGTCAACAGTTATCTGGTCATTTAGTTTGCGGATATTTTCGGTATCGGTATCTTTTTCTGTACCATAAACCTTTCCCTTCCACAAAACATTATCAATTATTATCAATCCTCCGGACCGTACTTTGTCAAAAACTAATTGAAAGTAAGTATAATTATTCTTTTTATCGGCATCAATAAACACTAAATCAAAATTAGTTTCCTGTAAATCAGCAATAACGGCTTCTGCCTGGCCAAAATGCAGCTTTATTTTATTTTCAACATTTGTTGATTTAAAGTGTGAGTTGATGATCTCCTCCATTTCGCGGTTCACCTCGATGGTATGCAGTATACCGCCCTCAACCAATCCTTCAGCCAGACAAATAGCCGAATAGCCGGTAAAGGTTCCTATTTCCAGAATGAGTTTTGGCTGTACCATTTTGCTCAAAAAACTGAGTAGGCGACCCTGATAGTGACCCGACAGCATATGCGGACGGAGCACTTTTAAATGCGTTTCGCGGTTGAGCTTTTGCAGCCCCTCAGGCTCCGGATCGCAATGGTCATCTAAGTAAGCCAGCAAGGCATTAGGGAGAATATCCATGCGGCAAAGATAAACCGTTGATGGGGTTGATTACGCAGATTTCGTTGATTTTTTACTTAACTTGTTGATTATTAGTTTATTTTATTTCTGACCGCTGATTTGTTTTTTTGATTACATGATTTCGTTGATGTTTTTTACGCGACCAATTGATGTTTTATTGAGCGGTTTTGATTTTTTGCCTGGCTAATTTGTATTCGTTGGTGACGCGTTTAAATTCAAGACTTTTTGAACCAAAATTGAGGAGCAGGCCAGTTTCTAATTTGTAAGCCTCTAAATAATTGAGTACCTGAGCCAGGTGGGAATCATCTAATTTTGACTGAGCTTTGATTTCGACCATCACGATATCTGCCACTAAAAAGTCTACGCGCCTTGTGCCAATATCAATACCATCATAATAAATGGTCATTTCTAATTCTCTACTAAATAACAAATCGTGTTTTGCATTTCAATGGCCAATGCCCGTTGGTAAATAACCTCTTGAAATCCGTTTCCTAATTCAGAATGTACCCTCATGGCACAACCAATAATCTTTCCGGTTAAATCAGAATATTTATAGGAGCTATTTATTATTTCTTTCATTGAGATAAAGGCATAGGTTTATCCAATAAAGTTATAAAAAGCAATCAACAGTAATAATATAATAATCGTCATTTAAAAAGAACATATAGGCAAAAATTACCTATAAAAGCGCAAAAAACATCAACGCAATTAGCGTAATCAAAAAAACAAATCAACGGTCAAAAATCACCTATAAACCCGCAAAGTATCAACGAAATCAGCGCCATCAACCCAAATCAACGGTCAAACTCTTTTCTCCATCCAACTCTGCAGCAATATCACGGCAGATATAGTATCAACCAGTTCCTTGTTCTGCCGGTTTTTTTTGTTCATCCCGCTTTGAGCGATGGTGGCTGATGCCATTTTGGAGGTAAAACGCTCATCAAGCATTTCGATGGGTATCTGGGGAAAGTTTTTAGTTAGTATTGTTACAAAACCTTTCACATGCATAGCCGATTGCGATGGCGTATTATCCATTTGTTTAGGCTCGCCCACAATAAAGCGTTCTACCTGTTCGGTTTGCAGGTAGGTTTTCAGGTAATCTACGATATACTGCGGATGAATGGTATCCAACCCGGTGGCTATGATCTGCAAGGGATCGGTAACCGCGATGCCTATGCGCTTGGTACCGTAATCGAAGGCCATTACTCTCATAATGGATTTGAGATATGAGATGTGAGATATGAGATTTTCATCATACAAAGTTAGAAGATATTATTTCAATTATACATTTCAAAAAAACAACTAAACAATTGATTAATAATCAATTAATTACAAAACTGATAAGCAATCTCATATCTCACATCTCATATCTCAAATCTAATTACTATTTTGCACCAAATGCAGTTTAAACAAATAGTAGGACAGGAGGCAGTAAAGCAACGTTTGCTTAACACGGTGACAGAGAACCGGGTAAGCCACGCGCAGCTGTTTTTAGGCCCCGAAGGTTCGGGTGGCCTTCCGCTTGCTATTGCGTATGCCCAGTACCTTTCGTGCGAAGATAAACAGCCCGACGACTCCTGCGGCGTGTGTGCATCATGCCGTAAGTATGAAAAACTGATGCACCCCGATCTGCATTTTTCGTACCCGTTTTTTGCCAAACATAAGGACGATACTGCTCTTACTTTTATTGAGCAATGGCGCGAAGCTTTAACCGTAAACCCATACCTGAGCCTGGATGGCTGGCGCGGATACTTGGATGCTGAAAACAAGCAGGCCAACATCAATATTGCCGAGTGCCACCAGATCATCAAAAAACTCAGCTTTAAGCCCTTTGAGTCGGTATATAAAATACTGATCCTTTGGCTGCCCGAGTACCTGGATAAAGAGGGTAACGCCCTGTTAAAAATTATTGAAGAGCCGCAGCCTAACACGCTGTTTATCCTGGTGGCCCAAAATCAGGATCAGATACTGAACACCATCCTTTCACGTACGCAGCTGGTAAAAATTCCGGCGCTGAGCTATGATGATGTAAAAGATTACCTCATTGCGGAGCATAACCAAACCGATGATGCCGCGGCCGAAATCGCTTACCTCAGCAACGGTAACCTTACTGAGGCATTAACCATGCTACAGCAGGATAACAAAGGCTATCATAACCTTTTTGTACAATGGCTGCGCCTGTGTTTCAGCAACAAGGGGCTGGAGGTTTTAACCTTTGTGGAGCAATTTGCCAAAATGGGTCGCGAAAATCAGAAAAACTTTTTACGCTACGGCATCAGCTTTATACGCGAGTGCCTGCTGCTGATGGCGGGTGCGGGCAATCTGGTACACCTGCCGGCAAAAGAGCTGGAAACCGCGCAAAAAATGACCAGTGTTTTGAGTATTTCAAAAGCGCAGGATATCAGTACCGAGCTTGAAAAAGCGCATTATCATGTAGAGAGAAATGCAAATCCTAAAATTTTATTTTTAGATGTATCTTTACAGATCATAAAAATACTGAATGTAAAAACCATCCCTCAGGGGAGTCAATATATACCGAATTAATTATGGGATGTGGAAGTTGTTCAACAGGGGGCGGATGCTCACCTGCGGGCTGCAAAAGTAACGGCTCATGCCTTACTAATGGTTGCAGCAAATTAGATGTTTACGATTGGCTGTCGCATATGGACATGCCAACAAATTATAAGCCTTTTCCAATTATCGAAGTTAAATTTAAAGGCTCACGCAAGGAGTTTTTTGTAAACACCGATAATATTTACCTGGAAGCAGGCGAACTGGTGGCCGTAGAAGCCGCTACAGGCGGTTACGATATTGGTCACGTATCTATCACCGGCGAACTGGTGCGCATGCAAATGGTTAAACGCAACGTGAAAGAAGCCGACGTGGTAAAAAAGATATACCGTAAAGCTACCGTTGCTGATGTAGATAAGTGGAAAGCCGCCAAGGATATGGAGTGGGAAACCATGCACAAATCGCGCAAGCTGGCCCTTGACCTTAACCTGAGTATGAAGCTGAGTGATGTGGATTACCAGGGCGATAAAACTAAAGCTACTTTTTATTATACCGCCGAAGGCCGTGTTGATTTCAGGGAACTGATTAAAAAAATGGCCGAAACCTTCCGCATTCGTATCGAGATGAGGCAGATAGGCATGAGGCAGGAAGCAAGCCGTTTAGGCGGTATAGGCTCTTGTGGCCGCGAGTTGTGCTGCTCAACCTGGCTTACCGATTTTAAAACAGTATCAACCTCAGCGGCACGTTATCAAAACCTTTCGTTAAATACGCTGAAACTGGCAGGCCAGTGTGGCAAGTTAAAATGCTGCTTAAACTACGAACTGGATACCTACATGGATGCCCTCAAGTATATCCCTGATAATGTGAACGTGCTGAGAACCGAAAAGGGTGACGCGCGCCTGCAAAAAACGGATATATTTAAAAGAATCATGTGGTTTAGCTATCCGCGCGAAGAGTCATGGGTGCCCTTGCCAATAAGCAAGGTAAAAGAAATTCAGCAGCAAAATAAAGATGGCGTTATTCCTGCCGACCTAGGCGAACTGGTAGAGGTTGAAACTCAACCGGTAAAAACCCTCGACTATGAAAACGTAGTTGGTCAGGATAGCTTAACCCGCCTTGACGAGCGCAGTCGCAATAAAAAGAAACATAACAACAAAAACCGTAATAAAGGTAACAAACCCGATGGTGCCCAGGCAGATAACAGACCAAAAAATCAGCCTAATCAGCCAAGGCCTCAAGGTACCGCCCAGTCTGCCGAAAAACCGACCCAGGGGAATGCTGAAGGAGGCAAACAGCCAAACCGTTCGCCGCAACAGCAGGGGCAAAGGCCACAAAATCAGCAGAGTGGTAACAGACAGCCTCAGCAACAAGGCGGTAATCGTCAGCAACAAGAGGGCGGCAATAAACCACAGCAGCAGGGTAATAATAATCGCCCGCAGCAGGAGGGTGGCGCTAATAAACCGCAGCAACAGGCCGCGGGTAACCGCGAGCAGCGCGAAGGGGGAAAAAGCAATAATAACAGGCGCAACAGGCCAAACCGCCCTAAGCCCAATAATCAAAACGGTACTAATAACACCCCTCCGGATACCCAGCAATAATGAAACGGGCTTTTAAAATATTCTACCCGGCAGCATTTGCTTTTTGCATGATGCTGTTGGGTAGCTGTACCGATCCAAATGCGGTTATTGATAATAATACGGCCATTCCGGATCATAATTGGTCGTACGTAAACAAGGTTAAGTTTGATTGCAAAATAGACGACGATCAGGCACTTTATAACCTGTATTTCAACGTACGGGTTGGCGATAATTACAAATACTCTAACCTGTTTGTGCTCATTAGCCAAACCCTGCCTGATAAAAAGGTAAAAGTTACCCGTTACGAACTCAAGCTGGCCACCCACGACGGGCAATGGCTGGGCAAAGGATCGGGCAATTTATACAGCTACCAGGTGCCCTTTAAAACCGGTTACAAATTTCCCGCTAAAGGCAACTATCATTTTGAAATAGAACAAAATATGCGCGATAATCCTCTGCATGAGGTAAGCGACGTGGGTTTGCGGGTAGAGAAGGCGAAATAATATTTTTTGATCAATCGGCTTAAAAACAAATAATCAGAACCATTATGGTTTACAGGTGTTTAAAATAATAAACATCGCTATGAAAAAGTTAATTGTTATAGTTTTTGCAGCAGCCGGAATAATAGTAAGCTCCTGCAACGGAACAGATAAAACTAACCGAACCGATGATACCAGCGCCGCCAAAGGCAACAGCGGATCTGCCGATACTACCCAATTGATAAACACATCGTCATCTGCCGGAGGTGCCGCCGCAACACCCGGTTCGTCAGATACCAGCAACATCGGGGCAACACCAAGTGAACCTACAACTGATACAGTGAAGAAGCCTAAGTAAAATTTATATCCTCAATATCTTATATAAGACTTACGGAGTTTTAAAAACTTCGTAAGTCTTCCTTTTTCGTCCTTGCGCTTGTTTGTTAACGACTACCTAACATTATTTTCGTTTAAACAAAACGAATTGAACAACTTGCGATAAAATCGCTACCCCGTACTAAGCACTCGTTAAAAACGAGCGCAAGATGTTTTTACAACATTTCATCTTGCATTACTAAAAATATTATCATAGTTTTACTAATATTTTTATCAAAATGGGTGATGAAATTTTATTGATCGTATCGCTGGTTATATTGGTTATAGCTGTTCTGCTGTTTTTAAAAAAGCCTAAAGCGCTGGAGCTGATATCAGCAGAAGAATTAAACCAGCTTAAAAATGAGCATGATCAGCTCAAAATCTCATTGGCCCGGGCCGAGGAAAAAGCCAGTATTATTGCCAATGAAAAAGAAAACATCATCCAACTTTTAAAAGAGGAGAAAAACCGCCTGCTTGATGAATTGATATATGAACGCGGCCAACTGGCCCAGGCCAATCAGGACCTGGAAAGTACCCGGGCGTATTATAAATCGCAGCAAGAAAAATTACAAGAGCAAAAAGTAGAGATAGAGCAGATCCGTGTGCAGTTTCAGCGCGAATTTGAGAATGTGGCCGAAAAACTGCTGAAAGAAAAATCAAAAGAATTTATTGATGTAAACCGCAGCAATCTTGATATGATCCTTAACCCGTTGAAAGAAAATATCAAAGCTTTTGAGGATAAGGTAGAGAAAGTTTATAACATGGAAGCTGCCGAGCGCAACACCTTAAAAGGGGTGATTACCCAGCTTATGGACCTCAATAAGCAGATAAGCGATGAGGCCCAAAATTTGACCAAAGCCCTCAAGGGTGACAATAAAAAACAAGGCAACTGGGGCGAGGTTATACTGGAACGTGTGCTGGAAAGATCGGGCCTCGTACGTGACCAGGAATATCGTATTCAAGCCGCCATGCAGGCCGCTAACGGCACGCGGTATCAACCCGACGTAATTATAGACCTGCCTGATGAAAAACATCTTATAATCGATTCTAAGGTGTCGCTTATAGCGTACGAACGTTTGGTAAATGCCGATACGGAGGAAGACCGCAAGCTGTTTGCCAAGGCACATATTGAATCATTGCGGGGGCACATCAGCGGCCTGTCTTCAAAAAAATATCACGACCTGTACAAGATCAATTCGCCCGATTTTGTGCTGCTTTTTGTGCCTATAGAATCATCATTCAGCATAGCCGTACAGCTTGATGGCGAGCTGTTTAATTACGCCTGGGATAAAAAAGTAGTGATCGTTAGTCCGTCGACACTGTTAGCTACCCTGCGCACCATTGCCAGCATGTGGAAACAGGAACGCCAAAACCGTAATGTATTGGAAATAGCCCGCCTTAGCGGCGATATGTATGATAAGTTTGTTGGCTTTCTAAGCGATATGGACAGCATTGGCAAAAACATCAATTATACCCAAAACGCCTACAACAGCGCCATCAACAAACTATCCGAAGGCCGCGGCAACCTCACCACCACCGCCGAACGCATCAAAAAGCTGGGCGCCAAAGCCGATAAACAAATTGATCAGAAGTTTATAGGGGAAGAGTAGGGGGAAAAGGATCAAAACTTTGCCATCCTGATGAACAAAGGATCTGTTCATGAACTTTGCATATAGAATAATAGATACTTCACTATCGTTCAGCATGACAAATCAAAGGTCAATCATAAACACTTTTGTCATGCTGAAGAACGA
>NZ_JBCECK010000046.1:0-6185 GCF_039207105.1 Mucilaginibacter sp. | reverse complement strand
AGGATCTATTCGTTAACTTTGCAATAGACGCTTCACTATCGTTCAGCATGACAAATCAGAGGTCAATCATAAACACTTTTGTCATCCTGAGGAACGAAGGATCTATTCGTTAACTTTGCAATAGACGCTTCACTATCGTTCAGCATGACAAAGAATTTTTACTATCCTGTAAAAATAGGTGGCCAGTCCATAATACTGCTGTTCAGAAAAGTCCAATTTGGGTTTTCAAGTTCAATCAATTTATTCTTTTTATCCCTTGTCCAACCCTTTATTTCCTTTTCCCGTTCAATTGCATAGTTAATATATTGATGTCTTTCATACCAAACCAGATAAAAGCATTTATATTTTGATGTAAAACTCCCTGGTTGATTTACTGCAAAGTAATGTTCATACAATCGCTTATTTAAATCATTTGTAACACCAGCATACAGTACCTTTTTGTTATAATTTGTAAGGATATAGGTGAAAAAGTTATATTGGATCATGATCTCAATTAATTTGCAACTTTAAAAAGCATTGCGCAAAATAGATGCTTCGCTATGCTCAGCATGACAAACTAATTTAATCAATATTTGTAATCCTGAGAACGAAGAATTTGTTTTTGAGCTTGCATCTTACAGAATAGATTCTTCACTTCGTTCAGAATGATAAAAACACTTTTACTCCCCAACCTCCGGCCGGGGGCGATTATACCAGGCGTTGGCGGGTTTGGAGAAAAGTAGTATCAACGCCCAGATCTCAGCTATGATTTCTATGGTATATAGCACCATTACCAGATCGGTAAATTTTCCTTTGGCGGCGTGGCTCAGTAACTGAGCTACGTTAAGTAAAAACGAAAGGCCATTAAAAACTATCAGCACTACCATAATTATCCGTGCCCATTTTTTGCCTTCGGCTGTGGCGGTAATTACCAGGCTGATGATGATAAATACCAAGATGAATGGCACTACGGTAATACCATCGAGCCAATCGGTTATCATGGATAATATGAAAGCTATATACAGCAAAATAACTCCATTAACTACCTGCTTAGGTTTGTCGCTGGAATTTTTATCCTGGTTTATATTTAGCTTTTTGAATAATGAGTTCAGCATTTATTGCTCTTTTTTAAACGCGTTCCAACCTTGTGCTTTTAACGGGTGCGAGTTACCTGATTTGGTAATAAGGTTGCAACCTGCCGATGGCTCTGTGATGTGACCAATAATGGTAATATCCATTTTGAATTTGATCTTATCGTAATCTGTCTGTTTAACGGTAAACAGCAGTTCATAATCTTCGCCGCCGCTTAATGCGCAAACAGTAGGGTCAAGGTTAAATTCACGAGCTGTTTCATAGGTCATCGGGTCGAGCGGAATTTTTTCTTCATACAAGCTACAGCCTTTATCACTCTGTTTACAGATGTGTAATATCTCTGAGGCCAGGCCGTCAGATACATCGATCATGGCGGTTGGTTTTACGTCGATACTTTTTAATAACTCCACAATATCGCGGCGGGCTTCCGGTTTCAGTTGGCGCTCTACAATATAATCCTTGCCTTCCAGATCTGGTTGAATTTTTGGATTTTCCAAATAGATCATCTTTTCACGCTCCAGTAATTGCAAGCCAACATACGCTCCACCCAAATCACCCGATACACAGATCAGGTCGCCTTCACCGGCACCGTTACGATAAACCACATCGGCTTCATCAGCATAGCCAATAGAAGTTACACTGATCACCAAACCTTGCTTTGACGAGGTAGTATCCCCACCCACCAGGTCAACATTATATTTTTCGCAGGCTATATAAATGCCCTGGTATAATTCCTCAATAGCTTCCAACGGGAACTTGCTCGACATACCTATCGAAACAGTAACCTGTGTGGCAGTTCCGTTCATGGCGTAAATATCACTCAGGTTTACTTGTATAGCTTTGTATCCCAGGTGTTTCAGTGGCGTGTATGACAGATCGAAATGTATTCCTTCCAACAGCATATCGGTGCTTACCAATGCACGTTTTCCGGCAAAATCAAGTACAGCAGCATCATCGCCAACACCTTTTATGGTACCTGGTTGTGTCAGTTTTATACTTTTTGTCAGATGACCGATCAGGCCAAATTCGCCCAGGTCCTCTAAATTTGTTCTGTCTTGATTTTCAAACATTCTCTTTTATCTTAAAAATTTAGCCTGCAAAAATAATGTAATCTTCTTAAAATTTGCGACATCGCAAAAAACGCGTTCTATGTATACCGCCGTAGGCGGGGAAATTTTTTTTAGCATTTACTGGCTTTTCCAAAAAATCTCCGGGCCCCTCCGCAAAATCGTTATATCCGCCTTTGGCGGAAAATTTTTTTGAGATTTTACGACCTTTTGTCACCAAAATCGTCATGCCGAACTTGTTTCGGCATCTCACAGAAAAGGTCTTGAGCTTTTTATAACCTTGCTTATGGGATGCCGAAACAAGTTCGGCATGACGGACCCATTTATATCTCTCAAATTTCAGACTTACGAAGTTTTAAAAACTTCGTAAGTCTGCCTCTCAAATCTTCTTACAATCCCAATTGTGCTGATATTTCCAGCATACGCTCAATTGGTTTTACAGCACGTTCAATAATGTGCTCCGGTACTGTAATTTCCGGTGATTCATTTTTTAAACACAGGTATAGTTTTTCCAGTGTGTTACGTTTCATGTGCGGGCAATCATTACAGGCACAGCTGTTATTTGGCGGGGCCGGGATAAACACCTTATCCGGGTTTTCCTTTTGCATCTGGTGTAAAATACCTGCCTCGGTAGCTACTATAAATTCTTTATCAGCGTGGCTGCCTGCGTATTTCAATATTCCAGTTGTCGACCCAACATAATCAGCCATTTGCAATATAACATCCTCACATTCAGGGTGTGCCAACAGTTTAGCACCGGGATGTCTTTCTTTCAATTTGGTGATCTTCTCTCTCGAAAAAATCTCGTGTACCATACAGGCACCGTTCCACAATACCAGGTCACGGCCTGTTTTTTTTGCCACATAAGCACCCAGGTTTTTATCCGGCCCAAAAATGATCTTCTGATCTTTTGGTAAGCTTTCTACAATGGCTACAGCGTTGCTTGATGTACAAACAATATCACTTAAAGCTTTCAGTTCGGCTGTGCAGTTTACATAGGTGATCACCAGGTGATCCGGATAGTTTTCCTTAAACTTTTTAAATAAATGCGGCGGACAACTATCTGCTAATGAGCAACCTGCCTTTACGTCGGGCAATAATACCTTTTTACTGGGCGATAATATCTTGGCTGTTTCGGCCATGAAGTGTACGCCAGCGAAAACAATAACATCGGCATCCGTTTTAGCGGCTTGCTGCGATAACCCAAGGCTATCTCCAATATAGTCAGCAATATCCTGAATATCGGGTTCCTGGTAATAGTGGGCCAAAATGACTGCATTTTTTTCCTTTTTAAGTTTTTCAATTTCATTAAAAAGATCCAGACTCGGGTCGATGTATTCGTACACAAATCCTTTCACATTTATTTCTTCGAAGGTATCCATTTCAACAATTCAATTAATAACAACTATTATTTATATAAAATAAAACTATTGTTTATTGGTGTGTTAGTTATGTGCAAAAGTCGGGAAATATTTTGGCTGATTAATTAGTTTTCACATTTTATCAACAGTTATCCACATCTTTTGATCTTATATTTGATTGATTTTGTGATTCGTATGACAATCAAATTTTATTTAAAAAAGTTTTATGTTAATATTTTCAGGGTGGGTAAAATGTTAGCTATATCTCTTTTGAACCTCAAAAGTCGCTCAAAAAATATTCATATTAGCATCAAAAATCGGGGTTATCCACAATTGGAATATTTATTAGCTAATTCTTTACATAGAATTAACAAGTTTTATACCGGTTATTAACACAAATGGTACTTTTACACAATTTATATAGAATATATGACTAAAACTGTTGATTTTCTGGTAGTGGGATCGGGCATAGCCGGATTGAGTTTTGCACTCAAAGCCGCCAAGCACGGTAAGGTTCTGATAGTTACAAAATCAAACGAAGACGAATCAAACACTAAGTACGCCCAGGGTGGTGTTGCAGTGGTTGTGGATAAAAAAGAAGATTCTTTTGAAAAACATATAGAAGATACCTTAATTGCCGGTGATGGCCTTTGCGACCGGGAAGCTGTGGAAGCTGTTGTTAAAGAAGGTCCGGAGCGTATCAATGAAATTATTGATTACGGGACTAATTTTGATAAAACAAACGAAGGTATTTATGACCTGGCCAAAGAGGGTGGACACTCAGAATTTCGGGTATTGCATTATAAAGATGTAACAGGCTGGGAGATAGAGCGTTCCTTATTAGAAGAGATACATAAGAACCCGAATATTGAGATATTAACACATTATTTCGCGGTAGATCTGATCACCCAGCATCATTTAGGTGAGCTGGTTGATAAATCAAGTACTGATATTACCTGTTATGGTATATACGCGTTTAATACTGAAAGTAATGTTGTTGAAAAGATACTTTCAAAAGTCACAGTAATGGCATCTGGTGGAGCCGGCCATATTTACGCGGTTACTACCAATCCAACCATTGCCACCGGCGATGGTATAGCGATGGTTTACCGGGCTAAGGGTAAAGTAAGGAATATGGAGTTTATCCAGTTTCATCCTACTGCCTTGTATAATCCGGGCGAGTATCCTTCTTTCCTGATATCAGAAGCTGTACGAGGGTTTGGTGGTATATTAAAACGTACCAATGGTGAGGAGTTTATGCAAGAGTATGACGAGCGTAAATCATTAGCACCACGTGATATTACAGCGAGAGCCATTGATGCCGAGATCAAAAAATCAGGTGAGGATTTTGTTTACCTGGATATTCGTCACCGTAGCAAACAGGATATTTTAAACCATTTCCCTAATATATATGCCAAATGCCTGGAGATAGGTATCGACATGACCAAGGATATGATACCGGTAGCTCCGGCTTGTCATTATATGTGTGGTGGTATTATGGTTAATCATGTTGGTCAATCATCTATATTAAGGTTATATGCCTGCGGAGAGTGCTCTTCTACGGGTTTACATGGCGCTAATCGTTTGGCTTCCAATTCATTATTAGAGGCTTTGGTTTTTGCTCATCGTATATATGTAGATGCTATTGGTAAGTTTGAAAGTGTTGTTATTCCTGAAGGTATCCCGGATTGGGATGAGAAAGGTGTACAGCTCTCTAACGAAGATATCCTGGTAACGCATAACGTTCGCGAAATGCAAAAGCTGATGAATGACTACGTAGGTATTGTGCGTTCAGATTTCAGGTTGGACAGGGCGATGCGTCGCTTAGGTTTATTATATGAAGAAACGGAAGATTTTTACAAGAAAACCAAACTTTCCGTAAAGCTCTGCGAACTGCGTAACCTGATCCAGGTGTCTTTTATTGTTGTAAAATCGGCCATGTTACGTAAAGAAAGCAGAGGGCTACACTATACTACCGATTATCCGGAGCATGCAGAGCAGGTTAAGGATACGGTGTTTTAAAGAAAGTATTTACTGTTATTAAAGAAAAAACTTACGAAGTTTTTAAAACTTCGTAAGTCTTGTATATAAGATATGGTTAAGCCAAAGAAATCTGTAGATACAGCCTTTTTAATCTTTTTGGGATTACTACTTAGTACAACTGTTTTCAGACATTTCGATGGAAATTATGTGCTTTCGATAAATAACTATTTAGCGTTTATTTTTTGGATGGTCGTTATAGTTTTTAAAATTGTAAAGCCTGAAAAGTCGTATTATTTGGTACCTATTTTATTAGTATTATCTGTCTTTAATATCATTAACTTCACTATTGAGGTATTCAGGTTTGGAATTTCAATTGGAAAATCTGAGCAGTTTGAAGGATTTTATATCAATTTCTTAGCAGTTATAGAATTGATCATCTATAGTTTTATTAATAAAAGATTTATCATCAATATATTTAAAAGCTCCGATAAAGAAAAAGAGGATGATTATAATAAGATGATGGGTTTCTATTACAAAAAATTTAAAGCAATTAATACTGAAGAATTTAACTCAATTTTTACAGATATTAAAAATTATCCTTTAGAAGCACAAGCAGCTTTAAATAAAATAAAAAATGAAAGAGAAATTTGAGCGGAAAACGGGATTCGAACCCGCGGCCTTCAGTTTGGGAAACTGATGCTCT
>NZ_JBCECK010000045.1:30670-37483 GCF_039207105.1 Mucilaginibacter sp. | reverse complement strand
CCCCTATCCAGATAAGGACGCCCCTCAAAAAATTCGGGCACCTTTGTTTTCCAGAATTCAAAAATAGAGCTGCCCAAAAATACTACTCTTTTTTCGCCGGGCTTAGGATCACCAAGTGCTTTATTTTCATTAACGTAATGCGATAGCGCGGCCCAATCGTCTTTAAAATCCTCTTTTACAGCAACGTTGGCAGGTTTAGCTTTTACAGAATCGCCAGTGCTTTGCTGCGCATAAGCGGCTATACCAGTAAATAGTCCTAATATTATCAATAAACTCTTTTTTCTGTTCATATATGATTAAAGTAGATGTTCCTTTTTCAACTCAATGTAAACACACCAGCAATCAATTGTTTTAAAATTAACATTTGCTTTACAGGCAAGGGCTTAATTTGTGAAATTATATATATAACGAAACTATATATAATATTCATAAACCTATTATTGTATGAAAAAAACCTTATTAAGCCTGTTTGCGTTTACTGCTGTTGTAGTAACCGCCTGTAAAAAAGATCATAAGATCATTACTGATCCAATCACTTACCCGGATATAGCCGAAGCGGCAGATCCTGCCGTTTTAATGACCACTGCTGATGGTGTAAAAGCCTACAACGGCGGTTTTGGCTCGGCAGTGGCTCCCGACCATAAAGATCCCAACGTTTTTTATTTACTAACCGACAGGGGGCCTAACGCCGCCGGTTCTGTTACGGATGCCATTATTTTTGGCAAGGCTGATTTTACACCCCAAATTGGTAAGTTCAGGTTAAAAGATGGTAAACTGGTGCTGGAACAAACCATCATGTTAAAAAATGCTGCCGGTGCTTTGTTAAATGGTTTGCCGAATCCGGCAGGCGAAGGCGCCACAGGCGAGATCGCATACGACCTTACCGGCAAGGTACTTGCCCCGAATGCAGATGGCATTGACTCCGAAGGCATGGTTTTAGCTGCCGACGGCTCTTTCTGGATCAGCGACGAATACGGCCCGCACATTGTACACTTTGATGCCACCGGCCGTACCATTGAACGTATCAATCCATTTGGTACCGGTACCGGCGGCCGTAAAATTCCTTTGGTATTTGCTAAACGCAAACCTAACCGTGGTATGGAAGGACTTGCCATTACACCCGATGGAAAAACCCTGGTAGGTATGATGCAATCGCCCATGCTTAACCCTACTAAAGCCGCCGTAAGCAATTCTGTTGTGCTGCGTATATTAACCTTTGATATCGCATCGGGCGCAACTAAGCAATATGCCTATTTAATGGATAATGTAAGCCTAACCGGTGTAAGTGACATTGTAGCTGTTAACGCGACAACATTTTTAACAGTTGAACGCGATGGCTTATATGGCGGCGACAGCACCAACCCTGCTACATTTAAAAAAGTATTCAAAATAAGCCTTGATGGTGCTACCGATATCTCTGACCCGGCAAACGGTGCTACCGGAAAGCTTTATGGTGGTAAAACTGTTGAGGAACTGAATAACCAGGCAGGATTGCAGACAGCGGGCATTACCCCGGTTTCAAAAACTGTTGTCCTGGATCTTTTGAAAGACCTCCCATCCATTTACCCGCATGATAAGGCCGAAGGACTTGCTATATTACCGGGCAACATACTGGTAATTTCAAACGATGACGATTTTGGGATATTAGACAACGGTAAGGGTGGTTTTGCAGCTAAAATATTACCGGCTACAAAATCTGTAGATCATAACAGACTATATTTCAAAAAAATCAACTTGTAGCTATATATTACTTTAATCATAAGTTAAAAATACAGTGTTTTAACGGGTTGCCTTATCCAATAACTCTTATTAATTTGCTCAAAAATTAATTAATAATAAATGGCGTTGGAGCTACCTGCCAACGATTTGATTTTTGAGCTTTGCTTAGTAAAATATTAAGGGTTTAATCAAATAAACCCGGACATGTAAATAACCTTGAGAGACAAGCAAAAAATTGAGCATATAGTTGGTGATATGCTTAGTAGATGGTCCTGACCGGCCTCATTATAGCATTACTCCTAAACAGGGTAATGCTTTTTTTATTTTAACCCTCCAACTCAGCCTTTTTTAATACCAAAACATTAATAATTTCTTAATATGTTGTAAATTAGGGTTTAGTTAAGACCTCGCTATCAACCCTTTAATGTATCCATATTTATTACACAGTTGCGGGCTGACCATTTTTTATTTTCCGGCGAACTTACAATCCTTAAATTTGCTTTAAAAACCAAACCCCTATGCTAAAAAAAATACTTTTAACCTCACTGTCGGCTGTCGCGGTTATCCAGGTGCAGGCTCAAAAAATTGAACCCTCCGCCTGGCAAAAATTTCCGGATAGTACTACCGTAAAAGTTCACGCATCATATGACGATGTAACCGGTATCCATCGCTGGTTATTCGGTGAAAACTACCGTAAAGAATGGGCTATGCCTGTAAAGCTGCCGGTGATCAAACTGTCGCAAGTTAACGGTGGTCTCACTCCTGTTAAAGAAGGCGGCGGTATGGAATCAAAATCATTGCGTCTGCAAGATCCAAGCGGCAGGGAATGGGTATTGCGCAGCGTGGAGAAAATACCGGATAAGTTGCTGCCGCCTAACCTGCAAGGCACCTTTGCTGTTGATTGGGTGGGCGATGAATTTAGCGGCCAGCACCCTTACTCGGCTTTAATTGTGCCTCCACTGGCAGAGGCCGCCCGCGTTCCGCACGCTAATCCTGTTATTGGTGTGGTTGCTGCTGATCCGGCTTTGGGTCAGTATAGCAAAACCTTTGTGGGTACTGTTTGCCTGCTGGAAGAACGTGAGCCCACCGGTGATTCGGACAATACCTTTAAAATGGATCGTGAGCTCATCAAAAGTTATGATAACCGTTTGGACGGCGAAACGTTTTTACGGGCACGTATGCTCGACCTGCTTATGGGCGACTGGGACCGCCACGAAGATCAATGGCGCTGGGCAGTTACTAAAAACCAGGAAGGAAAAGGGAAATTATATACAAGCGTTCCGCGCGATCGCGACCAGGTATTTCACCTAACAGAAGGTGTATTTCCGTCCATTGCGGCATTACCCTGGATCGACCCTTTGCTGGAGGATTTTGACGGTGAGATACCGCGTGTAAAATTCTCATTGTTTAAAACACGCTTTGCCCGCGCCTATACCGATGCGCAAATGAACCATGACGAATACATGAAGGTGGTGAACGAATTTGTGAAAACCGAAACCGATGAAGTATTAGAAGCCGGCCTTAAGCGCCTGCCTATTGAAAACTACAAGTTCAGGCATGATGAATTATTTGCCAAGTTAAAAAAACGCAGGGATAACATTCCTGCCGCTATGGAGCAGTACTTTAAATTTTTTAACCGTATTGTAGATATACGTGCCACTGATAAGGATGAGCAGGTAACCATTACCGATGCTCCTGATAAGGCTATGCGTGTAGTAGTTGAAAAAATGGGCAAAAACGGTAAAGACAAAGGCACCCTGATGGATGTAACTTATCATCCCGACATTACCAAAGAAATAAGGCTATATGTTTCTGCAGGTGATGATCAGATAACCGTAAATACAGCCAACACGCCTATTAAACTAAGAGTGGTTGATAGTATTGGCAATAAAACCTTTGATATTAAGCAGGCAGCCACCAAAGTAAAAGTATACGACCCAACAGGCAATGTAAAATTTGTTGGCGATGAAAGCCGTGTGAGCAAACATTTTTCAAGCGATACTGCTAACGTTAGGTTTTTACCAACTAACCTGTACAACGTTTGGATGCCGCTGGCCACCGCAGCTATCAACAAAGATGATGGCTTTTTATTGGGTGTGGGTTTTAAATATACCGGCCATGATGGTTTCAGGAAACTACCCTACTCTACCGTACAGCAGGTAATGGTTACCCATGCCTTCGCTACAGACGCGTTCCGTATTAAATATAATGGCGAATGGATAGATGCCATTGACAAAGCAGATATCACCCTGCAAGCTTATGCGCAGGCCCCGGATAATACCGTAAACTTTTTTGGCCGCGGTAACGAAACCGTGCTTAATAAAGGCATCAACAACTACCGCAGGTTTTATCGTACCCGCTACGATATTTACCAGCTTGATCCCGCCCTGCGCTGGAAACTGGGCAGAGGGACAACTATTAGCGCTGGCCCTTCATTCCAATTTTATCACCTTGACCCAACCCGCAACGATGGGCGTTTCATTAATCAGCCAGGGGCTATCAATAGTTATGACAGCTTAACCACCAATAAAGACAAGGCTCATTTAGGCGCCCTGATCAACTTTGAAAGCGACCATAAGGATAATGATATCCTGCCTAAGAAGGGATATTACCTATCTATCAGGCTGCAAGGTTATGGTGGCCTTAACGACTATTCAAAATCATACGGACAGATCAGATCTGAGTTTACTTATTACCAAAAGCTAACTTCAAACGGATCAATTGTATTGTCTGACCGTGTTGGCGGTGGTGTGAGTGTTGGCAACCCGGCATTTTACCAATCTATGTTTTTGGGCGGGCAGGGCAACTTGTTAGGTTACCTGCAAAACCGTTTCGCGGGTCAGCATATGGTTTATAACAACCTGCAGGCACGTGTTAAACTGGCCGATATTGCCAGTTATATACTTCCCGGCCAGTTTGGCTTAATGGGTTTTTATGATACCGGCCGCGTTTGGATCAAGGACGAGCATTCTGACAAATGGCACTCAGGTACCGGCGGCGGCATATTCTTCGCGCCAGCCAGCTTAACCGTAATACAGATAATGGCTGGCCACTCCGATGAGGGTTGGTATCCATACATCGGTCTTAACTTCAGGTTATAAGCATGAATTAATAATACAAAGAGCCCTCTGATAGATAAAACTACAAGAGGGCTTTTTTGCGTCACACTTTAAACCTTAATCAACTTACCCTGATAAACAATTTTTCCCTTTAAAGTGATCACATAAATATATACCCCAGGGTTAATATTCAGCTGAATCACGTTGTTCAGTTCGTTGATAGTTTTGTTGAAGCTTATCCTGCCACCTGTGTCATACAGCTTAAATTCATAATCATTAATATCTCCGCTGAGGATATTTAGCTGACTGTGTACCGGATTAGGGTACAACGTAAACTGGCTATTTTGCAAAAACGTGGCATTAGCTAAATCAGAGTAAATAATTTTCCCATCATTGGTTATTAGCTTAGCCCTGTAATACTGGATACCTTTTTTAGGGCTAAAATCTGTAAACTGATAAGCCAAAGCTGTGCCCACTATGGTAGTACCTAATGGAGTATAGGCATTGGTACCCGTAAGTTTTTCCCATGTTATTGATTTCAGGTTAAATACACTGCCAATTTGCAAGTTAAGCACAATGGCATTCCCCAAAACATCGGTCAACAGGCTTTCCACATAACAACCAACACCCTGACTACCAACATCAATAGTAATACTCTTGATACCCTCAAAATCTGCTCCCTGAGCACTTACAGCAAAATAGGGCGATGATTGCTGCGTTGTGGGTATAACTATACTGGTATCAGTAGTTGTAGTAAACTGCTGCAATAAATTATTTTTGATATTGTAGATCACGTAGCGTCTACTGCCGGGTTGCGGTTTCCAATGCAGCAAGGTACCGTCGGCACAGTTATAGCCAACCTGTAAGTTTAAAGGTTTGGAGATAACGAACTCCTTGCTGAGATGTGCCTGGCCGCCAATTTCCATTTTGAGCACAGCGGTTGTAAAAGCATTGGGCGGGGTCCAGTTATAATATTTATTTTTTAGTGTGATGTTGCCTATAGATTGCCAGGTATTACCGTGGTCATAACTAACACTCAATTGGCCTGTTGCATTAGTTAATGAACTTTGCCAGCGCAGGTAGTTTTCATCGGCAGCAAAAAGCTGGTCGCGGCCAGAGGGGTATGTCCATTCAAACTGGTTGGCTTTTAAGGATTGATAGGCCACATAAAAAGTTTGCGAGCCCTTAGCTATTTTATTCCCCTTAACATGAATAACATAATTGCCAGCAGCGGGATTTTGTAGCGTAATCTGTTCAGTGTTGTTCAACGTATCCCTTTGCCTTTTCGCCGGGCGCGATAACGAATCGGCAGATGGATATGAACTCAGGGTCCAGGGCAATAGCGTTTGACCTCCTGGGGTAGTAACATTCAGGTCAAGATCATTGATCAGCGCTGAGGGTGCGTTGAGTGCAGCAGGGCGATCATTCCAGGCTAATGAAACTTTGAGTTCGCTGCAGCCGGCAGGTACAGCAATGGTATAACTCATTTGTTGTTGATTGCTTATCGTACCTTTTTTAAAACGGTTTTCGTTTATGGTTCGCAAAGCTTCCAGCGCATTTAACTGCCCGTAACCTGTTTTATGATCAGGGCCGGGCAGGCCAATATCATCTGCACTATTAACCAGCACACTTTTTATCAATGCGGCCGAAGGTAAACCTCCCTGTAGTTTTTTATAGGCCTGCTGTAACAATGCCACTGTACCCGAAACCAAAGCAGCCGCGCCGGATGTGCCATCTTCGCCGTTGGCTACAAGTTCGGGCTTAATGCGCCCGTCATAAGCCGGGCCTGCCGAACTTAGGTCTTCCGCTTTACCCTGTTGATCCGTACCTCCTATTACTAAAACATTCTTAGCCTGCTTAAATGTACCCGACAAGTTAGCCGCAGCTATACCGCTATACATACCGGTAGCCGGGGCTGATGTACCAATATTCCCCGACGAAAAGATATGAACCAGTGAGTCGGTTTCATACACCTGTTGATCATAGGCCACAGCCTCAACACCGTAATAATTCTCGATACCGGTACCATACGAAT
>NZ_JBCECK010000045.1:0-30660 GCF_039207105.1 Mucilaginibacter sp. | reverse complement strand
ATATTAAACGCCTTAAAAACAGCGGTGCTATCAGGCAATAAACGTGCAAAATCCGACGACGTGAATCTTACTTTAGGCGCAGCCCCCAAACCTTTTATAAACGAATTGCCATTACCTCCAATTAAAGTAGCCATAATGGTGGCATGGCCAGATGTAATTTTAGCCGCCTGAAACGAGCTGAACGACCGGCCAAGCAAATCAAGATCATCATCGTACCGTTGTTCTTTCACATCAACATTTATCCCTGCGCCATCAATGCCGGGATAATTATTGGATATGGCCGAAATATTGTTCAGGCCCAGGTCAATATCATTAATGATCAATTCCTCATGAGCCTGACGCACCGTATTGGCAAAAACAACATAAGGTTGGTCTAATAATTCAGGTAAAAGTTGCATAGAAATATTTACCGTAACCATGTTAGCCTGCTTAACTGTTACATCACCATATTTTTTCAGGTCGGTTAATATAGAATCTTTTGATGAGGTAACTGCAAGTTCAATCGCCTGGTTACCATTAGGATGCTTTTGCCAAAGCTGTAGCAAGTTGTCGCTCGCTTTCCAAAGTGAATTTGCCGGTATTGCCGATTCAATATTTTCGCCTGTCACTATTTTCCCAGGCGCCTCAACCACATAAAAGTTATAAGATACCCTTTTGAGCAAGCGCGTTTTTTGCGCATTGATATCTGCAGGCTTTTTAAATTTAACAAGGAAATAACTGCGGGGGGAATTATTTTTTACGGTTGCTGTCGGTTTGGTCTGATACAGGTTCATAATGGCCTTATCGCTCATTACCTTTTGAGCTAATGAGACTTTAAAGCATAAACAAACACATATCAAACAAAGTAACCTTTTAACCATATCACTTAAAAAACAATAGCCTATAAACTGACGGTCTCTCTCACGGGAGAGGGAAAGGCATAGTTCGGCCAATCAGCTTGTTTATTAACTCACCCCGACATCGCTACGCTTTTTTACCCTCTCTTCAGCTTCGCTGGAAAGAGGGTAAAGGAGTTTTTCTTTTATTCTCTTCCATTTTCCGCACCCTCTTTCCGCCGAAGGCGAAGAGAGGGCGGTCAAGCGAAGCGTAGACCGGGTGAGTCACTCGTATGCTATGCAAATTCTAAGATGATGCTTTTTTGAAGCAATCTGAAAAGCTTTTAATACAGATACCTTAATGCTATTTTATCATTGGCGTTGTATGAGCGGTCGCTTCCGTTTGAGCAGGCCAGCATAAACGAAGTAGAATCGCCTGTGCTTGGTGTACCCGGAATACGGACAGCCCCGATACCTGCCGAACCTTCATTTGATGCAGCACCACCGCAGCTAAAGGCACGGTTAAAATAATCGGTATGGCGCAGACCAATGCAATGGCCAATCTCGTGCTCTACAACCGAAGTCAGGTAACCTACCTCGGGGCTGGTTCCGTAAGCCTGCGAATTAGTATTCATCCTGATCTGATTGTAAGGGTTACCGGCCGACGTCGGGAAGCCGGAAGAACCCAAAGTAATAAAACCATCGCTTGGGCCCTCATTGAAACCAACAACCTGAATATTACCGGCACTGCCTACAAATTTAAACCGCAGGGTAAGGTTTAAGGCGTTAAACCGGTTAATAGCATTAATGGTTGCCGTTTTATAAACCGTTGGCAAATTTGATATAGAGATAGAAATAGTCCGTGGTAACTTTTTAACCAGGTTATTGGTACGGTACTGCTCTGTTTCGGCAATCCGAATGGTTGGGCTGGTAACCACTTCCGAAAAATTTTCGGGGGTGAGCAGTATATCCCCTTCTACCAGGTAATCATCGCCTTGTTTGTGTACGTCTGTTGTACTAAAGCCCATATCCGAGATCTTTTTGAGCACATCTGCCGAGACTTCTCCGGCAGCAGGGGGCGCCGGTTTATCGGCACTTTGGTTATTCTTGGTACAAGCAGATAACACTAAGGCTGCAAATGCCACGCACATGCTAACCTTTAAAAATTGGTTCATTTTCATTATTGGGTAATGTTAACTCTATTGATAAATAATATTTAATCGGCCTTTTTTATATTAAGGAGATTATTGCTTCAGGTTTATTTTGTACATAAATATATTCAATTTCAGGATCTTTTATCGGCACAAAATATCTTTTACTTAATTTAAAACACAGTAAATTTTCTGTTACCGATAAACAAATAAGTAATAATAAAATATCAACCTTAAAATAATTCACAATAAACAGCAATAAAACCATCAAGACGGATAAATATTAATAATATATCCGCTAAAAACCTACTCAAAACATCATCACGCACAATAAAGACTTAATAAATATTATTCAAATAGAAAAATTATACATATAATACATATTAACACAGCATTTTACCATATTTTATACATATAAAACATGGTAAAATGCACATATTTAATAATCAACAACAACATTAGTTTAAAAAACTAACCGTTATTTTAACATATCAACCATTAAAAAAGGCCAATGTTTTGAAAATTAGGGCAAAGCACACCCTACCTGCCTTATGTAGAGCAGAAAAAAGGAAGGAAATACTATCAGAGAATCGATTATGCTATATGCCTTTTAACCTGCGGAATAACGTGCTTACCAATAAGTTCAATTGATTTTAACAATTTTTCCTGTGGCAAGGCCGCGTTGTCCATTTGAAAAGTAAACCTTGAAATTCCACCAAGCGCCTCACTATGTCTGAGTATCTTTTCGGCCACCTCATTCGGGTCGCCAACTACTATTGCACCGGTTGGTCCGGTTTGCGCGTCATATTGCCCGCGGGTAACAGGTCCCCAGCCCCGTTCCCGGCCTATCTTGGTAAAAGCCTCCGCATATCCCGGAAAAAAGTCGTTATTGGCTTCTTGCGTTGTAACGCCTACATAACCTAAAGAATGTAAGCCTACTTTGAGTTGTTCCGGCGCATATCTGGCTATTTTACCGGCCTCTTTGTAAAGATCTATCAGCGGGCGGAAACGATGGGTTTCGCCGCCAATAATAGCTACCATCAAAGGCAAACCAAGGCTACCGGCACGTGCAAAAGATTCCGGCGTTCCGCCTACCCCCAACCAAACGGGTAATGGTGACCGTACCGGCCTTGGATAAATAACCTGTTCCCGGAGCGGCGCACGAAACTTACCCGACCAGTTAATCACCTCATTATCCCGGATCTGGAGCAACAGATCAAGCTTTTCGGCAAACAGCGCGTCATAATCCTCTACCTTAAAACCAAAAAGCGGAAAGGATTCAATAAACGAACCACGGCCAACAACTATTTCTGCCCTCCCCTTTGAGATCAGATCAAGTGTGGCAAAATTTTGAAATACCCGCACCGGATCAGCAGCGCTTAGTACAGTTACAGCACTGGTTAAACGGATACGCTTGGTTTGAGTAGCTGCAGCCGCTAAAATCATGGCATGTGCCGAATCAAGGAATTCTTTCCGGTGGTGTTCGCCTATACCAAATACATCAAGGCCGGCCTCATCTGCATACGAAATCCTTTCAAGTAAACGCGTCATAATATCCACATTATCTGAATTTTGATATGCAGATGTTACTAATGATGATGCAGCAAAGCTATCGATTCCTATCTCCATGATGTTTGTGTTTTTGGTCAGTTAATCCGGGCCTTAATTAGCTACCCAAAAGAACAACCTCTGCCCCATTAATACAAGCCCTCAAACGTTTTTTACCGTTTTTGTTGCATAATAACTACAATTGATGTTTAAACATGTTTTAATCTATAAACAATAAAACGCCGGCATCTCATCATGATTTGCCGACGTTCAAACACTGCAACCCTATTGTGAAGAACTTAACTAAGCAATTCGCTATGCGCTTCTGCTACCGATTTCAGATCAGCTTTATCCTTACCAAATAAATGGCGCGACCAATAATTATTCAAAAAGATATTGTTAGGATCGCGCTGTTTACGCAATTCCATAAAATCATTCCACCTCGGGTATGATGCCTGAATATAAGCTGCCCATTCAGCAAAATCGTACTCGGGCAAAAACTTAGCCCAATGCAAGCGGAACGGAATATTCTCCTGGCGCAAAGCTTCCCAATACTGCGCAAAAAAATCTTCTTTTGATGCCGGGTTACCCTCGTTGGTACTAAACCAAAAAAAGTCTATCCGCAAAACATCGCGCTGATATGCCGGACTTAACCAGTAATTGCTTTGTTTACCGGCGTATAGCTCGGTGGAGTAATAGCCTGTGGCTTCAAACTTGCCTTCTTTAAACATTTTGTCAAGCAACTGCATAGCCTTCTGGGTATAATCCAGCGGTATCCAGATCTCGGTAAACTCTGTACCCATTAATATATCATTTGCACCGTTATCCATAGGCAGGCTACTGTAGGTATAGTCCATAAACATTTGCGCGTTGCCCTTTTTGGTCAGGGGCTGCAAAATATCTATTACAAATGGGTAAATAGCACGCAGCAAACCTTTAAAGGTCATAAAGAACAAGACCATCACAAATCCTATAATTTTAAGGATAAACGTGAGCACCCAGGCAGCCGCTTTAGCTAAAATGCTACCACCCCATGATTGTTCTGTAAGATGCCTGAACTCTTTAAATGAAGGTCTTAGTTTTTTCCAAACCACTCCTATTTTACTGTTTCCGAGCATGGTAAACAAGATGGAGGCCAGCAATTGCTCTACGTTGGCCAACAGCGAGTCTTTCGCGAACTCTTCGTACGGTACAGGGTCAAATACAGGCATAGCTGTACCTCGGGATGCCTCCCAAATCACCACACGCTCTACCTTTTCCTGCGGCCACCAAAGTACGCGGGTATAAGGTGTCGCTTTTAAAAAGTTCTCAAAGCTGGGTTTACCAGGCGTACCGCTGCCAAACAGATCAATGGGGCAATCGGCCGGCTTTGTAGGATAAGTTATCTGTTGACCGTAAATGTTAAAAATGGGCGTTAACTGTACACGCACTTTGCTCACCACACCCAGCAAGCCCAGTGATAACACCAGGGCGCCAAACTCTTCGTCGGTTTTATCAAACCATTTACATTGGCCTAACCCATCAATGATAGATAACCCTATTATATTTTCATCAATACTATACATCAATGAGCCGCCCGACGAACCCGTCATCAGGAAACCGCTGATAGTTTGATGAGATATACCACCCAGATCGCTCAGAGTAAAGCCTTTTACAAAGGCCTGGTACAACAGGCTATTTTCCAATGTTGACGTACCAGTCGGGTCTTCCGGATCATAACCAAGGTGTATACCTGCCTCTACCTCAATAATACCTTTTTGAGGATCAATCCAGTTCAGTTTATAATACTGGTCAAACATAACATTAAGATTGGGCCCCTTTGGCGGTTTTTGTTCCGATACTACATTCGGTACGGGTAGTTCACCCTGACCTGGATCTGTATAAATAGCCCGAGCCAGTGAATGCGCCGCGCCGCGGCACCTGATCTCCAATAATTCGTTGTTTGCTTTTTGCACCAAAGCTATAATTTCAGCTTCGGTAGAGGGATGGTAAAAGCCATCGGCCCCTAATGGTGGTAATTGTGACATAGGATGTTTAGGTTAGGTGTATGTAAAATAAATGATAAGGCTTAGGAGGTTAAAATAAGGCCATAACAGCTATTATTTCAACAATTATATTATTCTTAAAAACCAACACCACATCAGTATGTCAAATCCATGATTTAATCCCCTGATGCACAGTCAGATTTATGCTTATTTGATAATATTTATTTTACATAAATTTAATTAAATACTAATCGTAAAACAAACTCAAACCAGGGCGGGGCGATACAATGAACGAAAAAAACACCCCTATATTAAAATACTCCTAAAGCAAACCGGGCTGCCCGTATCATTATACAGGCAGCCCGGTTTGTTAAAAATTAGTATCTAAGATCTTATTTTTGAAACAGCTTTATTTTAAGCCCCAACTCAACGGCTCCAGCCGAGTAATTACGGATAATACCGGTTTCCAGATTATAAGTAAAGTTTACCGCAAACGCCTTCTGATCAAACACCAGGCCCACAGCCTGAGTATTATTACTATGATATATGGCTTGTAATGATAAAAAGTAATTACTCATAGTAAAATTAAGACCGGCATCAAAAATATTGGTGGCTCCCTTTATCTTTCTGAAGCCTACCAAAGGTTCAAATATGAGGTTACTGTATTCATTATTGGAATGTATCTTATAACTAACAGCCGAGAAAAATAATACCCTGTCTACATCTATCCTTTCAATGGAATTTCTGAAAAATGTAGCCTTCAAATTAGGAAGCGTAGCCTCAACAAATAAATTATTGCTGGTGTAGGCTACTCCAAAATCACCATCTAAATAAGGCTTAGCCTGATTATAGCGGGCTATTTGCTCATCGGTATCATCGCCAATAATTTTGCTTTGGTCAAGCCGGGCATCGTTTACACCCAGCGATAAACCAAAATTCAGTTTCTGGTTATTATCGCTCAGGGGTAAGTGATAAGCGTAAGTACCCATTATGCGGGTTTCCCTGATCAGGCCCGACTGATCGTCATTTACATTCAGACCTAAGCCTACCCGCTCGGTTGCCTGATAATCAGCAGTGACCAATTGTGTTTTTGGTGAGCCTGGAAATGTACTCCACTGCTGTCGGTAGCCCACATTAAGGTTTAAGCCCTGATCTATCCCCGCCATTGCCGGATTAACAATGTACCTGTTTTGAAAATAGATTGATTGAAAAGGATTTAACTGAGCCCGGCTGCACAAGCTTGCGCAAACAAGCAATAACGTTACCAGCAAAGGCTTCATGATCATTATATTTTTATTCCGTTGGAAGTTTTTCATAGCATTAATAATTTCTATATTCTCGTTATTCGCCTTGTCTTTTCTTATCTGTTACCTGGTTCTCAGTATAGTAATATACCCTCTGAACTTGCGGTTGCCCGGACCAAGATCAACCGAGTAATAATAGGTACCTTCCGTAAGCGGCGATCCGCCGTAGGTTCCATTCCAGTCATTGGTGTAACCATGTTTGGTGAAAACGGTACGCCCTCCCTTATCATAAACCACAACCGTATTGTTAGGGAAAAGCTGAATATCTTTTACTATCCAAAAATCGTTTTTACCATCCCCATTAGGTGTAAGTATATTGGTACCTACAATGGCTTCCTGCGATTCGCCGCGATAAACAATTACCGTGTAAGTACTGGTGGTAACGCCATCCTGAGCGGTTAATACCGCGGTAATGGTATTATTACCTACATTCAACGGAATATCGGCAGATGGGCTGCCATTATGTGTTATGGTACCATTTACTTTTGCAGTTGCCGTAGCATCAAAGGTTAGGGTAAGCCTGATATCCTCTACCTGATTATCAACTTGCGCTGTGTAAGCAAGGATATTTGTTGCAAATGATGGCGACAGTGTACCCGCGCTTAGCGTAAGGTTATTCAGTGTTGAAATACTTAATGGCGTAACTGTTAGCACACCTGCCACGTAATTGAAATTATAATTTGCAGATACACCATCGCTTGCCGTAATAGGGTAACTTCCCGGAGCTGATGTAGAAGTTGCATTTGTTTTAACTACCGGCTGCGTTGTTAAGCTGGCTTCATTGTCGCCATTTACAAAACCACTGTACACATCGGTTAACGCCGGATTTGAGACACCGTAGAGCCTGGTTTTATTATCAACCTTTACAGTGAGCGTTGCCTTATTAATAGTTAATGTTCCGGCAACATATACAATTTTATAATTGGCTATTGCTGCCCCGCTAATTGTAATTGGATAAGTACCCGCGTTTGACGATGTATTCGCCGCAGTAGTAATAACCGGAGCTTTGGTCAGGGTCGAGCTATTATCCCCGTTAACAAAGCCGCTATAACTTACACTGAGCGTTGGGTTAGCCGAGCCGTATGTTTTGGAAACATCATTAGCCGTAATAGTTAACACCGGCTGCGTTACCGTTAAAATACCCGGCTTATAAACAAAGGAGTAATTTGGCGATGCAGCCCCACCTACTGTAATAGGATAAGTATTAACCGGCGAATTGGTTACCGCGGTAGTACTTAGGGTTGGCGCGGTGGTCAGGCCCGATGCGTCATCGGTACCCACAAAGCCTTTGTAGCTTGCAGTAAGCGTTGGGTTAACCGTACCGTAAGGTTTAGTTAAATTATCGGCCGTAATGGTCAGCACCGCTTTGGTAACTGTTAAAATACCCGGCTTGTAAACAAATGAGTAATTGGCAGCAACTGCCCCGCTCGCCGTGATCGGGTAAGTATTTACCGGCGACGTGGTAACTGCCGTGGTGCTTGCCGTCGGTGCTGTTGTTAAATTGGCTACATTATCCGTACCGGCAAAGCCCGCGTAGGTTACCCCAAGTACTGGGTTATCTGTGCCATAAACTTTGGTAGCATTTTTTGCCGTAATGGTCAGCACAGCTTTGGTAACCGTTAAAACTCCCGGCTTGTAAACAATGGAATAGTTAGATGCTACCGCACCTTTAGCCGTAATGGGGTAAGTATCAACCGGCGACGTAGTTACTGCCGTGGTAGTTACCGTTGGTGGTGTAATTAAGCACGATGGCTTATCCGTCCCTACAAAGCCACTGTAACTTACACTTAATACAGGATTAACCGTACCGTAAATTTTGTTAGCATCATTGGCTGTAATGGTTAACACAGCCTTAGTTACCGTTAAAATGCCCGGCTTATAAACAAATGAATAGTTTGGTGATGCTGCTCCGGTCGCCGTGATCGGGTAAGTATTTACAGGCGAACCAGTAACTGCCGTAGTACTTATAATTGGTGCAGTGCTTAAACTTGAGGCATTATCTGTACCTGTAAAGCCGCTATAGCTTACACTTAATGCCGGATTAACCGAACCGTATACCTTAGTGGCATTATTGGCTGTAATGGTTAATACAGCTTTACCAATTGTTAAAATACCTGGTTTATATACAAATGTATAGTTGGTAGATGCTGCTCCGCTGGCAGTAATTGGGTAAGTACCAACCGGCGACGTTGTAACCGCCGTAGTGCTTGCCGTTGGCTTAGTAGTTAAGCTTGCATCATTGTCTGTACCTTTAAAGCCGCTGTAGCTTACACTTAAAGCCGGATTAATACCACCATAAGTTTTATTAGCATTATTGGCTGTAATAGTTAACGTTGCTTTAGTAATTGTTAAAATACCAGGCTTGTAAACAAAGGTATAATTGGCAGATGCCGCTCCGCTGGCAGTAATAGGATAAGTATTTACCGGAGAATTAGTTGTCGCCGTACTGCTTACTGCTGGTTGGGTAATTAAGCTTGATGCATCGTCTGTGCCTGCAAAACCTGCATAACTTACCGTAAACGCCGGATTAGCCGTACCATAGGTTTTTGAGGTATTATTGGCGGTGATGTTTAATACCGCTTTAGTTACTGTTAAAACACCCGGCTTGTAAACAAAGGTATAATTAGCTGCCACAGCGCCGCTTGCCGTGATGGGGTAAGTATTTACCGGCGAATTATCTACTGCAGTAGTAGTTATGGCTGGCGCAGTTGTTAAACTTGAGGCATCATCTGTGCCTACAAAACCACTGTAGCTTACTGTAAGTACCGGATTAGTCGTGCCATAGGTTTTTGTTTTATTGTTAGCGGTAACTGTTAGCGTAGCTTTATTTACCGTAAGCGTGCCCGGATTATATACAAAGGAGTAATTTGATGATGCGGCACCGCTTACCGTGATCGGATATGTATTCACCGGTGAGTTGGTTACTGCCGTAGTGCTGATGATTGGCTGGGTAGTTAAGCTCGATGCGTCATCTGTACCCACAAAACCGCTATAACTTACACTTAGCGTAGGATTAGTTGCCCCGTAAACCTTGTTAGCATCGTTAGCTGTAATAGTCAATACTGCCTGACCTACAACGATATTACCGGCAACGTAAGTGACACTATAGTTACCTGAACTAAATGTACCGCCGGTTGCCGCGCTGGCCACTACCGATCCGGTATAGGTATTTGCAGGAGCGGTTGCCGCTGCACCTGTTCCGTAGGTAATGGTTACGCTGCCAATAGTTTCAGAACCAATCAACCCGGAAGAGGTAAAATCTGCTGAGCCGGGGCCGCCCGTAAGCGTTTGGCCAAAGGCCTTGCTTTTATTGTTAGCAGTGATGGTTAACGCTGCCGGGATAACGGTTAATGTTCCGGGCTGATAAACGAATGTATAATTTGCAGATACTGCACCGCTGGCTGTGATCGGGTAAGTATTTACCGGCGAGTTAGCCACGGCCGTGGTGGTAATAGTTGGTGCGGTGGTTAAACTCGCCGCGTTATCTGTACCCGCGAAACCGCTGTAACTTACCGAAAGCGCAGGTACAGCCGCACCATAAACCTTATTGGCGTCATTAGCTGTAATGGTTAACACTGCCGGGGTTACTGTGAAAGTTCCGGGTACATAAGTAAAGGTATAGTTAGCTGATGCCGCCCCTCCGGCTGTGATCGGATAAGTATTAACAGGCGAATTAACGGTTACCGGGGAGATAATGGTTGGCTGGGTAGTTAAGCTTGCCGCGTTATCCGTTCCCACAAAACCACTGTAGCTTACCGAAAGCGCCGGAACAGCAGCTCCGTAAACCTTATTAGCGTCATTGGCTTTAATGGTTAACGCTGCCGGGGTTACCGTTAAAGTCCCTGGCTGATAAGTAATTGTATAATTAGCAGATACAGCCCCGCTGGCCGTGATTGGATAGGTATTTGCCGGTGAAGTAACTACTGCTGTGGTATTTAATGCTGGCTGCGTGGTTAAGCTGGTTGCATCATCAGTACCCACAAAACCGCTGTAACTTACCGAAAGCGCTGGTATAGCTGCTCCGTAAACCTTGTTGGCATCATTAGCAGTGATAGTTAAGGCCGCAGGAGTTACCGTTAAAGTACCTGGTTTATAAATAAATATGTAATTAGCAGATGCAGCACCGCTGGCCGTAATCGGATAGGTATTTACTGGTGAGTTGGTAGTAGCTGTAGTACTTAATGTTGGTTGTGTTGTTAAGCTTGCCGCATCATCTGTACCCACAAAGCCACTGTAATTTACCGATAGTGCAGGTACGGCTGCACCATAAACTTTATTGGCATCATTGGCGGTAATGGTTAACGGAGCAGGTGTTACCGTTAATGTACCGGGATTATAAACAATAGTATAATTGGCCGATACCGCTCCGCTTGCTGTAATAGCATAAGTATTCACCGGCGAGTTAGTTGTTGCCGTAGTGCTGAGGGTTGGCTGGGTAGTTAAGCTTGACGGATCATCAGTGCCTACAAAGCCGCTGTAAGTTACCGACAGTGCAGGAATTGCCGCCCCGTATACCTTATTTGCATCGTTGGCGGTAATGGTGAGTATGGCCTGGCCTACAACGATATTACCGGCAACGTATGTAATGTTATAGTTACCTGCATCAAATGTACCACCGATTGCCGCGCTGGCCACTACCGATCCGGTATAGGTATTTGCCGGGGCCGATGCCGCCGCGCCTGTTCCGTAGGTAATGGTAACACTACCAATGGTTTCTGTACCAACCAAACCTGAAGATGTAAAATCTGTTGAGCCGGGGCCACCGGTAAGGGTTTGCCCAAAGGCTTTGCCTTTATTATTAGCTGTAATGGTTAGCGCAGCCGGGGTTACCGTTAAGGTTGCTGGTACATAAGTTATCACATAATTGCTACTGAGCGCCAAGCCCCCTTGTTGAATAGCATAAGTGCCTACATTTTCGCCGGGGGCACGAGTAAGTGAACCGCTAAATGTATCCGCGAATTTTAACGACCCGTTAGTGACATGAAATATCAATATCGGATCACCATTACCATAAACTTTGTTTTTCGCATCGGCAGTTACGGTTATAGCAGCTTTATTGATAGTATAGTTAGCCCCCACATAAGTCAATATATAATTACTGCTGAGTGCCAGGTTCCCTTGTAGAATAGCATAAGTACCCGCGTTTTCGCCAGCTACGCGGCTAAGCGAGCCGGTAAATGTATCGGTACCTACCAGGGTTCCGCTAGTAATTGCATAGGTTAAAGTAGGATCAATGTTACCATATGTTTTATTTTGTGCGGCGGTGGCTGTAACCGTTAGTGCTTTAGGGTTAACCGTACTGGCAACCGTAGGTACATTAACATTGGCGGCGCCCGTAGCGCTCAGTACCACATTGCCCGAATAATTACCTGCGCCGGTACCAGCAGCCAATCTGATATAAAGCGGGGTTGATGCTATTGTACCTGCCGATCCTACCGTAACCGTGTTTGTAAAAGTGGTATTGTCGGTACTTACCTCAAAACCAGTTGGCGCGGTAACTAATATACCGGAACCCAGGGCCACACCCGATACATTGAATGTACCCGAAGATGAAGCTGTACCGTAAGTGGTTGTCAGGACCGATAAAGTACCTGTGGTACTAATAACTGCCGAGCTTATAGTTACACTTTTGGTAACCGGTGCACTATCATCACTACCATCATTTACCGAAAAGGTGATAGAACGGGTTGCAGTATTTGGTGTAACAACAACATCCTGGTAAGTTACCCCCCTTAATGCGGTCTGCCACTCGGCAATTGATGCAGTAGAGCCTGCTGATGAAAGAAAAAGCGTGCCTGTAATCTGAGTGTAATTCCCGGTTATGTTACCGGTTCCTCCCGGTGTAAAAACAAGCCGATCTTCACCTGAATGTAAATTGCCGGTAATACTAACGGTTGCGGTAGCTAAGGTTGTATTATCTGCATCGGTTATTGTAATACCATTATCAACAGCCACCGCCGAACCAGTAAAGTGTGGAGTACTGCCACTTAAAGCCAATACCGGCGCCTGGTTTACCGATGAAATATTTAAAGTAACCGTTCCCGTATCGCACAATGAAGGAACCCCATTATCACACACCTGGTATAAAAATGAATCGGAGCCCGAGTAATTGTTATTAGGCGTGTAGGTAAAGCTACCATCGGCATTTAACACAATAGTGCCGTTAACAGGTGCGGTTACCAACGATGCGGTTAAGGAATCACCATCCGGATCAGTATCATTACTTAGTACATTGCCTGTTTTAGCGGTATTCTCATTGGTAGTATAGGTATCATTGTTGGCTACCGGGTTGGAGTTATTATGTGTAAGTGTAACCGTTACCGTATTGCCGATTACCATACCGTCACTCGCTTTATAAGTAAAGGAATCATTGGTGTTTCCAGACGGTGTATAGGTGAAGCTACCATTAGGGTTTAAAGTTAAGTTGCCATGCGTAGGACCAGTTATTAAAACAGCTGTGAGCGCATCTCCATTGCCATCGGTATCATTATTTAATACGCCGGGAGCTGCTATCACTAATGGCGTTCCTGAGGTATAGACATAATTATCAGCCACGGCCACGGGGGCAACATTTGCAGGCGAAAGTGTTACGGTCACGGTATTACCACTAACCGTACCATCATTTGCTTTATAAGTGAAGGAATCGGCAGTATTGCTAGATGGTGTATAAACAAAACTGCCGTTAGGATTCAGAACAAGCCCACCATGTGCAGCGCCCGTTACCAAAACGGCTGTAAGTGCATCGCCATTGCCATCGGTATCATTATTTAACAGACCTGGAGTTGCTACTATCAAAGGTACACCGACGGAATAAGTATAGTTATCAGCCGCAGCCACCGGAGCAACATTTGCAGGTGAAAGCGTTACCGTTACGGTATTACCATCTACCGTACCATCATTTACTTTATAGGTGAATGAATCTGCTGTATTACCAGATGGTGTGTAAGTAAAGCTTCCGTTAGCATTTAAAGTTACCGTACCATGCGTAGGGTTGGTTACCTTAATGGCGGTAACTGCGTCGCCATCACCATCGGTATCATTATTTAACACCCCCGGTGCTGCTATCACTAAGGGCGTTCCTATGGTGTATGTATAGTTATCGGCCAGAGCTACCGGAGCATGGTTGGCCGTAAGCGTAGTAAAGGTTTTATCAACACCGTAAGTTGTGCCTATTGTGTTGGTTGCATATGCACGGTAATGATAAGGGGTATTAGGTGCCAGGCCTGAGGCATTTACAGATATAGCCCCCGTTCCGTTGCCGTTGGCCAATTTAGTATTGGCTATTGTGGGGTCAGTTGTTAAACCATACACTATTCCTTTATCAGATACCGTAGCACCGCCATCTGATGAAACGTTCCCTGTCAGCGTTGCCGAATTTGCGGTGACCGCAGACGAGCCCGTTGTTGTTACGGTTGGCGCGTTCGCTGCTGCGGTTACTACAATATCATCATACCCAATACCAATAACAGTGCCGCTGCTTGAGGTAAATCGTACTTCATCAATATTAGCAAATGCACTTAATTGAGCCGATGGAATAGCTACCGGTAAGTTGACACTGAGTGTACCAGTGGATGTAGAACCAACTTCTACCCCATTCCTGTAAGCGTGCAAAGTAATTGACTGATTACCACCTGCAGCAGGAGTCACAGCAGTTGGTGAAACTGATATACCTGTTAAGGCAAAGGCCCCACCTGAAGTCCTGAAGAATCTTGCGTAATTAAGCGTCGTGGCAGCTGCAGCATTTCTTGTGGTTCTAACAAAACCAACTCCGTTAAATATAGCAAATGTAATACTCAACTGACCTGTTCCTACTGCTTGTAATGAATAGCCGTTGGCAGCAGGGCAATTAGCGTTAGTAAATTGTAAAGTGGCAATATCATTTGCAGTAATCAAAGTACTCGCTGTTGTGAAACAGGACCAATCAATTGTTGTTTGAGCATGAGCCCGCAAACCAGGGATAACAAATGAAAGGGTTATGCAAAAAACAAGTAAAAGTTTTTTCATGGTGATAAGGTTGGTTTTAGGTAGTGAAACGCGACTGTCAACAGCTGCATCTCAGTAAAAAATTATATGATCGTATGGTTATGTTCCAATTGTTGCCGGCTTAAAATCGGGAGCGTAGCTTTCAAAGCTTTGCCCTGTTTTAAACCCGTATACTCCGGCAAACCTGGCCGGTATATAATTACTACTGCTAATTTTAAAAAAGGTGATATGCAATAGCTTATCGCCTTTGCATACTACGGTAAAATCGCCGCTATCATTAATTACTATAGTACCCGGCCGGTATCTATGCTGATAAGCCGTGGTAATGGTAGCATCCAAAATTTTCAATTCAAACCCATTGATCATGGTAATGGCCCCCGTGTTCCAGGAGTTACAGGCTTTTATGGTATCAACAACCTCTTCAGCCTCCATTTCGTTCCAGTTAATCAATACATCTTTAAGCTGCGGCTTATCATAATAAGCGGCTTTGCTTTCATCCTGCTCTATCTCTGGTAAAGCACAGTTGGTATGAATGCCATTGAGTATATCAATAACTCCCTTTATCTGCAACTCGCCAAATAGCTGATATACATGATCGTAGCTAAAATGGGGCAGGTTTATAATATTATATTGCCAAACTATTGGCCCGCTATCCAGCTTATCGGTAAGGCGGTGAATGACTAATCCAATTTCATGATACCCTTTGCGTAGTTGCCAGAAAACCGGTGCCGGTCCTCTAAACTGGGGTAGCCTGCCAAAGTGTATGTTATATACGCCATGCTTTATATGGCTTAATCGTTCTGTTTTTACAATACTGCTGTAGCCTACAAAAAAAACAACATCGGGCTCCAATACCTGAGCCCAGCTATACAGGTCATCCTTGCCGTTCTCAAAAGTTACCGGGATGCCCGCGGCGTTGCAAAAATCTAATGCTTGAGCCGTGTTTTGATCAGGCGCGGTAGATTTTCCAACGTACAACATAACCCCTGCTTTATTTTTATAGTGATATAAATTTGAAAGCAGGGGCATGTATAACAATGCCGAATTGGAAACGATTCCTATTTTCATCAGTTACAGTTCAGCATCAAAATCAATTAGTTACGTGATGGATAAATACCCTGCAACGCTATAATAAAAGTTATAGTTAAATAAGGTTGCATATTATTGTGCGGTTGATTGCCACCTGCCGGCGATATAGTACCTGGAGCCATAGTGGTATTAATAGATGCCGGCTCTATGAAATTCAGCGGCGCACTGCCAGCGCCCGGATCTGTTGACACAGCCAGCACATTCCCGGCAGGCGAACCTTGTGTGGCAGTAGTAGTACTTGCAGATACTATGTGGTTATGCTGCGGCATCTGTGTAACTACCAAAGTCACATTTTCTGACCCGCTTGCTTCGCCAAGTTCCCTGTTGGTTAGGCCAGGTCCTTGTCCCCAGTGTATCGGGGCACGACCACGCAGATCAGGTAAAGCGAAAGTGGTTATGCCATCGCCGCCATAAGTGGTACCCAATAATGAAAACAGCGCCGAGTTTTGTGCTATTGACATTAACTGACCATTACAAAGAGCCCAGCCGCGAGGGGCAAAATTACCGGCAAACAGTGAAACTGTTCCAAGAAAAGGATTGTCCATGATTTTGATTTATAGGGTTTAGATTATTTGTGTTCAATTACAATACTCCGGAATAATGTATAAGTATATTTTCGTAAAAAGCAATGCAAATGCATTATTACAGGTTGTTTTTCATAGAAAAAATAAACACCTGTAAACTTATTTATTCAAAACATATACACACTATACCCAATGCAATAAGCGGGACAAAATTGAAGCTACTAATAACAAAATATTAATATGCAGTCAAATCACAACGCTAAAATTGCATCATACAACCTTTTATGGCATAAAATTCTCACGAAATAATTTCTGATGAATGGTCATTTTTCAGCTTTAAGGTTTAGTATTGGCAGTAAATATAATTAGTTTTAATATATTATTATAATTTTTTTGTTCATTTTTATAATTAAACTATTAAGCACTAATTATTTAACCGGATAGCCTAACGTCTTTTGCATATTTACAGCTAAATAACCATCTTTATTAAACCTAACCCAAAGCAAACCTAATGATTCGCTATGCCAAACTGCCGATACGTTATAACCTGAACGGAATACAGCAAGAACTATCGGCCCTGAACCGGGAATGGCAGGAGCACTTTAATACTCACTATTATGAAGGCTCCTGGAAGGTATTGGCATTACGATCCCCGGGCGGAGGCGATAAAAATATTATACCAGATCTGATAACTGATAATGATTACCTGGATACCGCCTATATGCAGTATTTTCCTTCGGTAAAAGCTTTATTATCAACTTTTAATTGCCCGGTAATGGCAGTACGCTTTTTAAACCTACAGGCCGGGGCCGTTATAAAACCTCACCGTGATCACGAACTGGCTTTTGAAAAAGGCGAAGCGCGCCTGCACTTCCCTGTTATCACAAACCCTCAGGTATCATTTAATATAGAAAATGAGCGTATTCCGTTACAGGAGGGTGATTGCTGGTATATTAACGCTAATTTAACGCACGGCGTGGCTAACCTGGGCACTGCCGACAGGGTACACCTGGTTGTTGATTGCAAGGTAAACAATTGGATAAAACACCTTATGAGCCTGGCCACCGAGGTATCTCACTCTACCGATAATGGCAATCTGCCTGATATTATCAGGGAACTACGCATGCAAAATACCGATACCTCTAATAAACTGGCCAGCCAACTGGAGCAACAGTTATTAGCCAGGAATACCTTTACCCAAGCCAATTAAGCTATGCCCCATTCGTCACTAAAAAACTGGATACCTTATCAATTTGATAAACAGCTGTGCTATTGGCTAAATACCCATACTGAACCTTTTACCGAACCATTTTTTGATGATACTATTAACAAATGTAAAAAAATGGGCAACAGATATTTTACCCCGGTAAGTCGTATTGAAATGCTGAAGGAGTGGGCTGATGATTTGGATTATATTGCACCAACTGCTTTTATTTTTCATGTATCGCGGTGCGGATCTACCCTGGTGTCGCAGCTGCTGGCAACCGCCCGGGAAAACATGGTACTTTCGGAAGTGCCTTTTTTTGATGATCTGCTCCGTTTGCCTTTTCAGGGTACCGGTTTTAATCAAAACGAAGTATCCAGCTTATTAGATGCCGCCATCAGGATTTACGGGCAAAAAAGAACCGGGCACGAACAGCATTTATTTATTAAAACGGATAGCTGGCATATATTTTTCTATGAACAATTACGCTCACTTTATCCTGATGTGCCTTTTATTTTAATGTACCGCAACCCGGATGAAGTACTGGCATCGCACCTGAAAATACCAGGAATGCAGGCAGTGCCCGGACTAATTGAACCAGCCCTATTTGGATTTGAGCCTGATGACATTACTTATAACCGGCCCGATATTTATACTTCCCGCGTGCTTGAAAAATACCTTGAGCGATATCACCACATCATCAATACAGATAGCAATTGTTTGCTTTTGAATTATAACGAAGGGCCAATGGCTATGATCAATAAGATTGCCGCCTTTACCAACACGCCTATTAGCGATGGGGATTTAGCGGCGATGAATCAACGAAGCCAATATCATTCTAAAAGACCAGGGGAAGCTTTTCAGGAAGAAACCCAGCCGCAAAAACCATTATATATTAACAAAGCAATGGAGCTATATGATGAGCTTGAGTACCTGGTATTGAAATAAAGAAGGCCACCCTTCGGCAGCCTTCTCCCTGTCATTTATCAATTTATCACTACACTATTAAAAGCTTTCTCAAGCGCAGTATCCTTAATTACGGGTATGGCAAGCCCCTCGGCCCGGTAAACTTCAATATCGGTGAGGCCTATAAAACCAAGCATAAACTTTAAGTATGGCACCACAAAATCATTAGCCTGCATAGGCCCCTCACTATAAATACCGCCAGATGATACAGCAACATACAATTTTTTGTTACCTACAAGCCCCTGTGGCCCGTTTTCATCATATTTAAAGGTAAGTCCAGCCCGTACTATATGATCTATCCAGGCTTTTAATGACGCGTGGATATTAAAATTATACATAGGCGCGCCTATTACAATTATATCGGCATCCATTAACTGGGCAATAGCTTCTTCAGAGTGCCTTGCCGCTTCCGCGCCTTCTGGTGTACGCTGTTCGGCCGGTGTAAAAAAAGATGTCAGGTGAGCCTCTTCCAATACCGGAAACTGCTCTTTTACCAGGTCTCTTTCGGTTACCGTACTGCCCGGGTAAGTTGCCTTAAGCTTTTCAATTATCTGATTACCCAGCTTAATGCTAAATGATTCCGCCCCCCTCGGGCTCGAAATAATGTGAAGTATCTTTTTCATTTGATATATCTATTTGATGAAACAAAATTACCTCCATTTTAGCCTTCTGCAGCCCGGCTATCCAAAAGGATAGTAGTATCCTTTTGGATAGCAAGCGCATAAAGCAACTGCAAATCAATTACTTATAAAACAACAAACTTCATTATGGCCTTGCGGGCAAGTAAGTACTTGTGCATCATATAATAAATAGTTAGCTCCTGTTTGCGCTGCTCATTTGCAAAAACGCGGTTAAAATGCATATGTATAATATCGGCCAGTATACGTAATCTTTTTTCATCATCTATACCCTCCATTTTTACTTTTAATTTATATAAAGAATCAATAAAGCGGGTATGAACTGCCTTTAATTTAAGCCTGGAATAAAAATCAAGATCATCAGGCAAACACTCAAGCCCGGTCTTTATATTTCGATATTTTTGATCAAGTGATACTTTAAGCTGTTTATCGCCATTAAACTCCGTAAATAAACTTTGCCAAACCTGCTCTGTAAATTCAATTTTCTGCCCGGCCGAATCTAAAAACACGTTCAGCATATCATTCAATGAAATAAATGCCAGTTTGTAGGCCTGTTGATTAATTCCGGCAAATTCCTCATTTTTAATAAAGCTGCAAACAAGGGCACTACTCCGGTTAAATACCTCCTCTACCTGATCAATCAATAAGGGGTGATAGCGTTCCAGTTCGCGCTGGTACACATGCAACTGGTAGTCTTTTACCAATTCAATACTGCCATCCTGCTCAAGCAATTGCCGCAATGTTCTGATCACTTTTCCGGTATCTTCGTCTTTTACTTTTACCCGCAGTCTGATGTGCGGCAGCGGATCATGATAACGGATAAAGAACCAGGTATCAAACCAACCTTCGCCAGCTCTCATTAAAAATTGATGCAGGGGCCCGGCCAATAACCGGTTTGCTGCCTGCTCATGGCAATAAATTTTAAAATAAACCCAGGGGCTGCCCGGAGTGTAAACCCTATCAACATCAGCCATCTCTGCTTTTTCAAAAACAAGTGGTTTATAAACCTCCTCGTTGTTATGAATAAATGAAACGAACTGACTGATCATCGGCTTACCCTCCGCATCCTGAACCGGAAAATCATCAGGTAACAGATACTCCTGAAGCTGTATGTTTTTTGCTCCTCGTATACAATTGAGCAAGAACAACTTTTCATCCTGACTATGCAGATCGAATACCAGCTGCTGATCTGCCTGGGCAAGGGCCACGTATCTGGGCAGTCCTCTTTCATGAATTAATTGATCTATTTGCTCCGGCAATTTCAGATCGGCCTCATTCAGGTACCATTTAGCTACACTGATAATTACATCGCCCAAGGTAACGCGGGGATACTCCTTCAGGCCAGGAAAAAACTGTTCCAAATCAAATGCCAGGTTACTTTGTACGCCCTGATATTGCAGATCGCACAGAAAACGGAAAGCGGCCAAATCATGATGATTATAATTATAAGCCGATGCCAGCCTCGGAATGATCCGTTTATTTAACCTATGCGATCGCAATACCAATTGCCCATTACGACAAGAGAGCCACAGATCGGATAAAGGTAATTGCTGCTCTTCGGGTAGATCTGAACCGCCGTTAATTACAATTTCATGCTCATAAAGCGATGCCCGGCGGTTAATATTATCAACATGTATATCACCCAGCTGCGCTATATCTGCAAATACAACTGTAGGGTTTGCCGCCTGCTCCAGGCTTATCATACTTTTAGCAATGTCAAAAAACTCATTACTCAGGCAGGTGAACCGCCCTATAATTGCTATAGCGGTTACCCCACCTGCCGACTCCAGAAGCAGTTGTTTGCCCAAGCCTCTGAAAAACACAGCAAAAGATGGTGCTAAAGGAAGCTGATCATTTCCGTCAGCCTGCAGATCATCAGTACTTAATACAATACCTTCAGATGCTACCCGCGGACTAACCCATCGTTTTAAAAGCAAGCGGTGCAAAGCCGTCCATTCCAGTTTTACGGCCGGTTCTAACGATTTAAAACTGAGGCTATCCAGCAAGGGATCTTTAGTGTACCGGGCAGCTAACCCGGCATAATCTATACCCGTTTCCGGATCAAGCACCTGTAATAGCGGAACCTCGCGCAGATCATATCGTTTGGTAAACTCTTCAGTAAACTTTCGCAGTTTTGCTGATTGCGGAACAGGCAGCACCCGATACAAAGCATTGAGCGTATCGTTAATTTTCTGCTGATAATGTATGGGTACACCACCCGCCCTTACCGGCCGGCTGGTATTGGCATAAAAAAAATGTTTTGGCCGTGTAAGGTTATTAGCGACTAAATAATGGTTCATTTGCTGCGCCATCTTACATATGTCATCCAGCTTATTTTCGAGGTTATTTAAAGACAACTGATTAATCAAACCTCCCGGCAGTAAATCCGGATATCGTTGGCTCAGACCGGTGAGGTAATCATATCCAGAGGTATGAGGATAATTATCGGCTTTGATAACCTGCAGCTCAAAAAGCGCGTGTATATAATCCTCTGCGTCGGCTGCGCTCCATCCTGTAAAATTTATTATACACTCTACCAAAACAGATAGTGTAGCCTTTTGCCGCAAAGCGTCAATAATAATATCAAGCAACTCGTCTTTATCAATAGCCTCCAGGTTAAACCGGAGTTTTTTAAGGGTAAAATCTATATCGGTAGTAATAAAACGGTATTCATTCAAAACATGGTAAAGGGTAGGATTTATCTGTAATTGCGTATTTTTTAAATTCTGGCTAAATATCGGTTCTGCGAGTTTTAACACTATTTCCTGATCCCAATTGAGCCGAAGGCTGGCAGCCTTTAAATCATCAAGCACCAGAACATTGGCCGGTGCTCTCCACGTGGCTGCCGAAAATGATGAAAACCCTCCAAATGGCGTAGGCCGGTAGTACATACGGTTGATGTACTTAAGTATCGTGAGGCGCTGTTTATCATTTAGTGCATCGGCATTAAACTCTTTATCTTCAAGCAAACTAAACAATTCGGGGCTGGCTAAATATATCGCCCGCTGAAAAAGGGGATCGGCAAGCAGTTGGGGCAGCCGGTTAATATTATAATCAATAAAGCTGTAGTAGGGCGACCGCACCATTACAGCAGCATTAAACTGACAGTTTTTCATTCGGTTTAATATTAATGGTGTAAGTTTTAAATGATTTAAACACAAAAAGCGGATGATATCCGCTTTTTGTTTGAAGATCTTTACCTGACCGTACCGATCATCAATAGTTATTTGTCAACATTGATAACAAATGCCGACGTGGTGAGCACCAATGTTGTGGTATCACCTTTTTCAATTGAGTTATCACCATTACCAGCTGTGGTAAAACGATAAATTGGCCTTCTTTTAGGCAGATTTTTTTTCCAAACTTTCTTTTCCATAATATTTATTTTTGCTTGAATTTAAGGCAGCAAATCGGCATGAAAAAAAATGTTACGCTAAACAACAGATACACATGGTAAAGGAGGTTTTGGAAAGGGTGAACACGATTAACAAAAAGTTAATTTACAGTCACATAGCGGGTTGGCTAATATTTATTGTATATGAACAAACAGCTGTTTATTTTATTTCGCACCGCAGCACGCCCTTTTTAGACAACTTTCTTCACTATTCGCTTTACATATTACTGTTTTACTGCAATTACCTGATATTTTCAATTTACGCGCCTCCTAAATTTTTCCGGTTACCTTTAATTATCGGAATCATCACAGAGCTAATTGTATATTTTGTACTGAGTTTTAGTATTAATGTGATACTTGCAAAGGCACATATTGCAACTACATGGTCTGCAGGTAATATATCAGGTTTCGTGGCTGCCATTATTTGGCGGGCCATTTATTTTATACTGCTGAGTACCGGTTATTGGCTTGGTATTTACCTGTATCATACCAGGGCTCATAATGATAAACTTATTCAGCAGCAATTAACCATTGATAATCAAAACCTGGAACTTCAAAAGCAGGTTGTTATTGCCGAGAACGCTTACCTCAAAGCCCAGATCAATCCGCACCTGTTGTTTAACTCGCTCAACTTTGTTTACAATACCATTTATAAAGTTTCAGAGAAGGCTGCAGACGCGGTGATACTACTTTCGGAAATCACCCGCTACTCCCTGCAAAAATTAGATGCCCGGGGCGAACAAAAGCTGAATGACGAAATTAACCAGGTTAAAAATGTTATTAAATTAAACCAGATACGTTTTAAAGACCAACTTCAAATTCAACTCACTACCAAAGATATACCCGAATATTTCAGGATACCACCATTGGTACTGATTACTTTTATTGAAAATATTTTTAAATACGGAGATCTTTATGATGCTGCTAAACCCGCCACTATAAACATGTGGGCCACAGACGGCACCTTTCATTTTTGTTCGGTAAACCGTTTTACAGAAAAGAAAAAAACCATAAGTCATGGTATTGGGTTAAACAATGTAAGACTAAGATTACAAAGTGCTTATCCGGACAAGCACCATCTGCACATTACATCTAAAGACAATATTTTTACTGTGGAGTTAGCTATACAAATGAACTATGCTGAAGAGCTTTATTCTTGACGACGAACAACATGCAATTGATTTATTAACCGATTATATTGAACGTACCCCTAATATTACCTTAGTTGGATCTGATGTATCGCCTTTAAGCGCCCTCAAGAGTATTAGCAGCCTTACGCCTGATATTTTATTTCTGGATATTGATATGCCTCAGATATCGGGCATGGATTTTCTGAAGATCATTAATGAAAACATATTTGTTGTTTTAACAACCGGCCATACCGAATATGCAATTGAAGCGTATACGCTTGATATTGCCGATTATTTATTAAAACCTATATCATATGATAGGTTTGCCACCTGCTGCCAGCGCCTCACTAAAAAGATCAGTGAACATCACAAAAACAAACCTGAACAGCATCAGGATTTTTTTTACATACAATCTGACATTAAATCAAAAATGATCCAGATTGTGATGGACGAACTGTATTATGTGCAAAGCCTTAACAACTATGTTATCTTGTACCATCAGAGCGATAAGATAATAGCTTACCTCACGCTGAAAGAAATGGAGCAGTTTTTACCAGCCGATCGTTTTTCGAGGATACATAAATCATACATTGTAAATGATTCAAAAATAAAAACCATTGAAATGGGCCATGTTATTTTACACAGTAAACCGGTAGTAGCCTTACCTATCGGCTTAAAATTCCATGACCCTTTTTTTGCCAAAATACAAAAACTGCTGCTGCGAAGAGGTTCAAAAGATAACATTATACCCGGCAAGCCAGGCAAAACCTGAATTGTAAATTTATGACGACAGCCTTTTTGATACAGGTATCTGATGCTGTAACTTATCAAGAAGGCTGTTTTTGAATGACAAGCTTATGGGTATCTCTACACCATTCTTCATGATGATCATTTTGTGGGTAATATAATTAATATGCCTGTGGCTTACGATGAACGAGCGGTGCACCCTTGAAAATTGGCTTTCGGGCAGGTAATTGATAATTTCGCTGATCATCATGTAAATGGTAGTGGAATCTGTTTCTGTAACCACGATCACATAATTTTTCTGGCTTTCTATATAAACAATTTCACTCAGCTCAACCCGGAGCATTTTACCTTCATCACCTTTGAGAAAAAGCGCATCAGTGCCGTCTTCTTTATTTGTTTTTTCACTGGTGATATTAAAGGTTTCAAGCCGCTGAAACACTTTCAGGAACTTGGTATACGTTACAGGTTTTAATAGATACGCAAAACCTTCGCGCTCAAACGCTTTTAAGGCAAAATCTTCATGAGCCGAGGTAAATATCACTATACACTTTTCGCCTACCAGCTCTGCCAGATCAAGCCCCGTTAATATGGGCATATCAATATCGGTTATGAGCACGTCAGGAGCCGGGCCATTTTTAATTTGAGCCAGAGCTTCTGTTGGTATATTTGAACTTCCCATCAATTTAAGTCCCGGAGTTTGCTCCACATAATCGCACATGGTTTCCAGCGCGTGAAATTCATCGTCAACAACAAAACAGTTTAGCATAGATCAAAAGTTATGATCGTGTTTATTAAGTATTTTAAATAAAGGTAAAAAAATTAAAGTTTCCATAGTACAAGTAACATTATACATAGCGCTGACAAATATCAATGATGCAAACTGTTTACAACATCACAGTTAAAATTTGAATTTGGTTTATATACTATTTCGGCACATTGCTTCTCCCCAAAATAGGGGATTGTTTGCCGATAGACATAAATTTAGTTTTGCTGTCAACTAAATATACTTTATGAATAAACTGCTATTAAAAAAAATCAAACTCTTTTTTGTACTTATTTTAATTACGGGTTATGCCCATGCGCAAGGCATTAAAATTGGTGGTATTGTGGCCGATGGTAACACTAAAACCCCCATTTACAGCGCAGTAATTAAAATAAAAGGTTCAGCTATTGAAACCGCGAGCAATCAAAGTGGCCATTTTTCGATAATTGCTCCTAAACAAGGCTCGGTAACCATAACTGTTTCATTCATCGGATATCAGACCGTACAGCAAACGCTATCATCAGATTCACAAGAATTAAATATACTATTAACACCTTCAACAATTTTCGGACAGGAGGTGGTAATTGCCGCATCCAGAACACCTGAACGCTTGCTGGAGTCGCCCGTTTCTATTGAACGCATTAGCGGTGCATCAATAAAAGAAACCCCAGGCTTATCTTTTTATGACGCCTTAAGCAACTTAAAGGGGGTAGAAACCACCAACCAAAGCCTTACATTTAAATCTGTAAACACCCGCGGATTTAATGCTGATGGTAATTACCGTTTTAACCAGTTTGTGGATGGGATGGATAACATGGCCCCTGGATTAAATTTCAACATCGGCAATATTGTAGGTATTTCAGATTTAGATCTTGATAATGCTGAACTATTGCCCGGCGCCTCTTCTGCCCTGTACGGCTCAGGTGGCACAAACGGAACTTTGATCATGACCTCAAAAGATCCCTTCAAATACCAGGGTATCAGTTTTCAATACAAAACCGGTATTAACCATGTAAGTGACGACAACTCAGGTGTAAAACCCTTTAACCAGGTTGATGTACGATTGGCCAAATCATGGAACAACCGTTTTGGTGTAAAAGTATCTTTCTCTTACCTGCGTGCTCATGACTGGATTGCTGATAATACCAGCAATTATGACCGTATTGGTAAAAACGTAAAAGCCGGCAACAGAAATACCGACCCTAACTATGATGGCGTTAATGTGTATGGCGATGAAGTTAGCCAAAATATGCGCAACGTAGCCCAGGCTGTATTAAATGCCGGGCAGCAAGCTTATATGAATCAATACAGCCAAGCCACCGGAGGAATGATACCTTCGCAAAGTCAGATCAATAGCTTTTTAATGAGTAATGACCAAACCGCTCCTTTTTACGCCGGATTAAACACACCTGGTTTGTTACCCAATGAAAGCGTGTCACGAACCGGGTATGATGAACGCAGCTTGGTTAATTATGATGCAAATTCCCTAAAAACCTCAACAGCGTTATATTATAAATTTACCAATACCATACAAGCTATCGCACAGGTGAACTGGGGACGCGGATCAACCATGTATACCAACTCAGACCGTTACGCGCTTCAAAACTTTAGCATTGGTCAATACAAACTGGAGTTAAAAGGTGAAGACTTTTTGGCAAGGGCCTATACAGTACAAGAACGTTCCGGCGATTCATACATTACCTCTATCCTTGGAAGTTACATTAATGAGCAATCAAAAGCATCACAGGAGTGGTTTCCGGAATATGTTGCCAACTACATAGGTGCAAAGGCTCAACAGGGCTTAAGCGATGCCGACGCACATGCCGCGGCCCGTGCAGCGGCGGATAATGGCAGGTTTTTGCCTGGAAGCGCGACTTTTAACGCGGCCAAAAACACCATCATCAACAATACTATCAGTGAAGGAACGGGCGCACGGTTTGATGATAAAACCAACATGTACCATTATGAGGGTATGTATAACTTTAACCGGCTGTTAAACAACATTTTTGAATTACAGGCAGGGGCTTCATACCGGGTTTATCAGCTCCGGTCAAACGGAACTATATTTGATGATGTAAACCGTAAGCTAAACATAGGTGAGTTTGGTTCATACGCTATTATCGGGAAAAAGTTTTTTGATGATCGTTTAAAACTGACATTGGCGGGCAGGTATGATAAAAACGAGAACTTTGATGGCAGGTTTACCCCAAGGGCAACAGCAGTTTATGCACTGTCTGACAATAACCACATCCGTGCTTCGTACCAAACAGGCTATCGCAACCCTGCCTCGCAAAACCAATATCTTGACCTTGCAGCCGGCGGCGGATCAATACGTTTAATTGGCGGCTTGCCAGAGATGCTGAACAAATATCAGCTCCTAAACAACAAGCCGTTTACCGGCGATAGCTATTATAACTTTTTGGGTTCGGCAGCGGCAGGCAAGCCCGATCAATCACTGTTAAAGGTATATAACTTTAACCCAAAAGGCATACAACCCGAAAGTGTAAAAGCATTTGAACTGGGTGATAAGGCATTGATAACGCCAGATTTATTGTTTGATGCCTATGTATATTACAACGAGTATAAAAACTTCATTTCGGAGATTGAAGTGTACCAAAATCATGAAAATGATTTCACAAGCTTTAACGTACCGGTAAACGTTGCCGGAACTGTTAAGGAATACGGTGCTGCTGCCGGATTAGACTATCACCGTGGCGCTTATGTAATCAGCGGTAACGTATCCTATAATAATATTAACAAGCTTCCGGCTGATTATGTGAATGATTATGGATTTAACTCGCCTAAATTTCGTTTCAATTTAGGGTTGGCCAATCCGAATGTTTATCACAATATCGGATTTAATATTGCCTACCGCTGGCAGCAGCAATTTAAGTGGAGCACTCCTTTTGCTGCCGGTGATGTACCCGCCTTTGGTACAGTTGACGCACAGGTAAATTTGAAAATACCTGTTATCAAATCTATGATCAAAGTTGGAGGTTCAAACATACTGAATAAATACTACCATACTTCATTCGGTGATCCGGCCTTTGGTGGTTTATATTATATTTCGTTGGGTTATAACCTTTAAAACTGTAAATTAAAGCCATAAAAAATGCCTGTAAATTATAAGTTTTACAGGCATTTTTATGGCCTAACAGGAATAATTATCGGCGCATTGAGAGAGCTTAATTCAAGGGGAGCTCGGTCAGTTTCCCCGGCTCCAATATGTGTAGCCTGTCTTTAATTCCTAACATCTCAAATGCCTCAATTAGGGTTGCATTATGTTCTGTATAATGCGTCCATCCTTCAGTATGCAGGGGTATAAGTGGTACACCTGGAAATAAAGCTGCTGTATCAACTACATCGTTGGTACTCATCGTTATGTGAAACGCTCCGTGCGGACGGACTGCTCCCCCGTGTACAAAAATGTATTGTGGCTTAATTTTAGTTGCCAGTTCCTCAATCTTGTTATAATAAACTGTATCGCCGGTTATGTATACTTCAAACGATTGATTACCAGATACTGCAATGTGAAACCCGATGACATGCCCTGTAATTTTTTCAACTCCAGCTGGTCCGTGACGTGCGGGTGTAGCGGTAATTTTAACGCTGTTACCATCAGCTGTTTCAAATGTATGATAATTATTTACTTCAAGCCCTTTTGCATTGCCTTTGAGCCTTTCTGCTCCCTCTACAGTAGTCAAAGTTATACCAACTTTCTTCAGAAACTCCCGACCGGAATTGTCAAGGTTATCAAAGTGTTGATCGTGACTTAATAGTACAGCATCAATGTACTGATGTGGAATTAATGCAGGCCCGGATAGCTTTTTTTCCACCAACAGTTTACTTTCAACCGTTGTTCCTTCAGGGTCCAGTGTAGGATCCGTCATAATCTTGAAATTGCCAATTTCAATAATAACAGTTGGCCCCCCAATGTAGGTTACCTTCAATGGCGAATTGTTTTCTTGTTTCATATAGATGTCTATTTAAAAAAGCATTCAGAATTAATTTGTTGTATGAAATCTGCTCCTTTTATTGACACTAAGTTCCAGACATGGTACACAAAAAATCTTGACCTAAGTCAAAAATTCAAGTATGAATCAACATCAATCCGGTTTAAGAAAATAGCTGACAATTTGTAGACCTTTATAAGATACAAAGCGTGATAGACTTTGGCGCACTCATGAAATATTAATGAATTGATTTGCCCGGAAGATGGGAAATTGAACCGGGATTTGATTATTTTGATGTTTCCTGAGAATTATTATTGGAAACGTTAATTAAAAAAGGCAAATACTACATTCGTACTTGCCTTTTTGTTTTCCCGCATGGGCTCGAACCACGATCGTCTGAACCAGAATCAGAAGTGCTACCATTACACCACAGGAAAATATAAGCAAATATACTACCTGAGGAAGCATTTGGCAAGACTTAGTGTGTCAGAAATTGGTTATATTCATAGATCATTTTCTATAAAAGAGGAGAAAAAACACTGAGTACAACGAAAACACGGTTAAAATAACCGAACCGTTTAAACACCCTGCCAAAAAAGGTTACAGGAGGATAATTTCGTCTTTTGAAAGTGGTATGTCTATGACGGCCTTTTGCAAAAAACAGGCGTGAAAAAAAACCGGCAAATAACAAAATAAGCTGCTTAAAAGATCGATAAACAAACCTCACAAACTTTTTGGCCAACCGCTGCAACCTCCGTACAAATAAACGCATGAAATTGCTGATATAGTCTGAAAACTTAAATAGCCCAGACAGCATACTGATCATTCTGAGCTTTAGTATAAATTTTGAAAAATCAAGGGAATACCTGCAAACCATACACCTGTTACACGCGAATTTATTAACAGGCAACCAAAAAAAATAATTGCTGATAATAGGCCCACGATGTAATTGCATATCATACTCAATATGGCAGCTTGAGCATTTGGGCAGCTTTCTGTTGGCATACATTGCCGCAAAGCTATTTGGTTCAGGATTAGGCATACAGGTTTAAATTGATTAATAAGGTTAATCAAATTTAGTTTCTGCTATTCAAAAAGCAGAAACTAAATTCATTCTAACCGTAGGTTTTATAAATTAACCTTTTTACCAGTTAACCTGTATATTATTGATATTGGATTACTTATCGGTAGCCAATTGCAATAACCACTGCACCATATCATTAGCCGCCTTATCATTTTCAAAGCCTGCAGGGAGCCTTCCGTTCGTATATTCGTTGTACAACCAGGGATCGCCTACGGCAACTACTGTTCCTTTGCCATATTTTGCACTGGCAATGATACAAGCACCCGCACTGTTTTTCAATACAGGCTTTGCTGCTCCACTCAGGCTAATAGAGCAGGCATCCTTCATGTAAACCTTTTTCGAGGTTTTAGCAGCTTTTTTTAACTTGTTAATTAAATCACCC